>DAIRGS010000024.1:23069-40435 GCA_036794395.1 Tepidisphaeraceae bacterium
ACGAAGACGTCCTTCAACGTCCGCTGCGCCTTCGGATAGACGCGGAAGTCCCGCGAGACGCGATCGACGACGATCGATCCCGGCGCGTTCATGCAGCAACCGCGGCGATCGCGCCGCGCACGATCTCGGCGAGCTCTTGGACGAAGCGCGGGTCGTCATTCGGCATCTCGATCCGTTGCAACTCGAGGCCGAGCTGGCCAAACGCCCGCCCGCAACCAGCCAACCGGCAGCGATGGCGGCGCCACCCTCGCCGGGCACGCCCGCGTCATCGCAACCTGATACATCCGGCTTATCCGATATCGACAAGACCACGCAAGACATGCTTAAGGACATTCAAACCAAAGAGGCGGCAACTCCCACTCTCCGATTTCCCGCCAATTTCAATCCGAATTTTGCCGTGATTGGCGATTTTGCCGGAAACGTTTCCAGTGAACATCGCAACCCGGCAATGAATCGCTTCGATCTTCGCGAAATCGAGCTCGACCTTCGCGCTGCGGTGGATCCCCGTGCCGATGCGGTTGTCATTCTTCCTGTCGATCGCTCAATTGCCAACCCGCTCTTCTTCGATCAAAACACTCGACAAAACGACAATGTTGATACTTCGATCAGCATCGAGGAAGCCTACATCACCCTCCACGATTTTGGCGTACCGAATCTGGTGGCGAAGCTCGGCCGGTTCCATCTGCATTTTGGCCGGTGGAACCTGCTGCATCTGCACGCCTGGCCGACCGTGGATAACGCCTTCGTCGTCCAGAGTTTTCTCGGGCCCGAATCGCTGGCCGATTCCGGCGCGAGCTTCAGCTATATCGTCCCTCCTGGTTTAATTGGCGGCCAATACGTCGAAGCCGATGCCGAGATCATCACCGGTGAAGGCGAGCGCGATGACCCCGTTCTGAACAACGGTGCATACGTCACCACGCCCGGCGTAAATTTCCACCTGCTCTGGAACCATGACCTCGGCCCCGACTGGAACTTCGAAGTCGGCGGCTCGTTCCTGCACGGGCATCACAACGACAGCGCCCGCCAATACGCCAATGTTTTCGGCACCGATCTCACGTTGATGCGCCGCGATCCCACCGGCCGGTTCAACAACCAATTCTTCCAGGCCGAGGTGATGTACGGCAACGTCGATAACCGCGCCGGCAATCCGCAGCATTCGGCCGGTGCTTTCCTAGTCGCTCAGCAGCAGCTCAATCGCGATTGGTACGGCGGCGTGCGACTGGATTGGACACAAAACGCCGTCAACGAGCATCAGGAAGTCTGGGGCGTCTCGCCGTTCGTCACCTGGTACTGGAGTGAGTTCCTGATGTTCCGCCTCGAATACCAGCACAAAGGCGGAGACGTTTTGAACGCCGATAGCCTGTTTTTCCAGTGTGATTTCGTTTTCGGTGCCCATCCCCCGCACCCATACTGGTCGGTCAAAGGCTAAGCCAGGGCATCAAAATCGATCGATTCACAGGAGCCGTTATGCAAAAGCTACTCATCGTTCTCGCGATCATGGCAATGCCATCACTCGCGCATGCAAATCTGAAAATCGTCACGACCGCGACCGATTTTGCCGACATCGCCCGCCAAATTGGCGGCGACAAAGTCGAAGTTCACTCGGTCATGAAGGGCCCGGAAAACATTCACAACGTGATCCCCAAGCCCACCGAAATGGTCTACCTCAATCAGGCCGACCTTTTTGCCAACAGCGGCCTCGATGCCGAGCCCTGGCTCGACAATCTGCTCTCCGGTGGGCGAAATTCGAAAGTCGAACGGAATCATCCAGGCTTCGTCGACATGAGTCAGGGCATCACCATCAAGGACGCACCCACCGGCCACATCGATCGTTCCATGGGCGACGTTCATGCCTACGGCAACCCGCACTACACACTCAATCCACAAACAGCACAACGTATGGCCGTCACGCTTGTTAAGGCGATGGCCGCCGCCGATCCGGCCAACGCGAAGACGTACGTCGCCAACGCCCAGCGCTACGTGAAGGAAATCGGCGATGTCGCCAAAAAAATCCGTGACGATTTCAAGCCATATGAAGGTCTGAAAGTCGTCACGTTTCACGCCGCCTGGGATTATTTTGCCGATGCCATTCCGATTCAAATCGTGGGCACAATCGAACCCAAGCCCGGCATCACTCCATCCCCGGCACAGGTTCAGCAAGTCGTCGATTCAATGAAAAGGCAGGGCGTGAAGGTCGTCATTTGCGAAACATGGGACGACGTTCGCCTTTCCGAATACGTCGCGAATCAAGCAGGTGCGAAGATGGTGATCTTGCCCGATCATGTCAGCGGAATCCCCGGCGTGGATACCTATGCCAAGCTGTTTCAATATGACACCCAAAAGCTGATCGAAACGGCCCGTGCCGCCGGCGTTCAACCCAAATGAGTGATCCTTCCCTCTTACACCCTCTCCCTTTGGGAGAGGGTTGGGGTGAGGGCGAATTTTAAGTGCCTTAACCTCCAAAAGCCGCATCAGGAGCTAAGTTGGGTCCGTCGCAAACACTCATCAATCTGGATAAGGCCGACTTCGGATACGGTGGCAGGTCGGTCGTCTGTGTTGAAAAGCTCGCACTTGCCCGCGGTTCGTGCCTTGGAATATTCGGCCCAAACGGCTCCGGGAAAACGACACTCGTCCGGGGGATCACGGGCCTACTGACACCGATGGCCGGTCATGTCGTGCACGAGCCACATCGAGGCGCAGTTGAACAGGGCACGGTTGCGTACCAGCAACCCGCGAGTATGCGAATTGGCTATCTTCCCCAGCACCGCAACATCGAGCTACACTGGCCCATGACGGCATTGGATGCCGCCTCGCTCGCGATTTCCGCCCGCCGGTTCTTTGGATGGATCGGCCCGCGGACTAAAGACGTGCTGAACATGATGCGACGCCTGAAGATCGACGCTTTCGCCCATCGCCCGTTCGCGTCACTCAGCGGAGGTCAGCAGCAACGCGTCCTTCTTGCCGGCGCATTGGCTGGGGATCCAACGGTGCTCGTTCTCGATGAACCTACCGAAGGCCTTGACGTTCGATCCACCCAGGAATTGCTCGATCTACTCCGCGATTTCATCGCTGAGGGCCTTGCCACCATGATCATCAGCCATGAAGCCGACGACCTCATGCAGGTTGCCGGCGAGATCGCCTGGCTCCATCCCGCCGCGCAGTACGGGGATCCAAGCACTGTCGAGATCGTCACCCCCGAAGCCCTCGGCCAGCGCATCCTCCAAGCGGCCAGGAGGGTCGGGTGAAGCGATTATTCTCCGCGCTGGTCATCGGACTTGTAATTGCAATCGGCGCGACGCGCGCGAGCGCGCAGACAACACGTCCTGTCGATAAAGCCGATCAGGCCACTCAAGACATCCTCAAGGAGTTGGAGTCCACCCCGGTCTCTTCCGGCTCGACAACCGCGCCCTCCTCCCCGCCAGCTATTTCTTCAACGCGATTCGAAGACGAAATTGTTCACATCCACTGGGGCCGGCTCGTCGATCAATTTAAGTTTATGTTGATGACTGCTGGTGCATTGGGATGCGCCAGCGCCGTGCTCGGGCTCTTCGTGTTATTGCGTCGCGAGGCGCTGGTCGCGCTGGCTATTCCGCAGGTCGTGGCGGTTGGCGTCGCGATCGGCATGCGCTTTGAAATTAACACGCTTCCCCCGGCCTTGGGCGTCGCGCTGGTCACTCTGATCTATTTCGCATTATCCCGGCGGTGGGGCGCGGCAAACTGGATTATCCCTTCCTTTTACGTTGCGGGCATGTGCCTTTCGTTCCTGATCATCGCAAACCATGGCCAGGAGGTCGAAGATTTACAACGAAGATTCGCCGGCGTAGACGTCGCAGTCGCCCCCTCGCAAGCCCTCATTGCGATCCCAATTCTGCTGGCGGTTGGGGCGATTTGCGCCCTTCTATGGCGCCGCTGGTTACTATTCGCCCAGGCACCCGCCGCCGCCGAATTGGCCGGCCTTCGGCCTGCAAGGTGGGACACCCTCTTCCTCGTGCTTCTAACGATCGCCACGCTATTGGGAACCGACTCTCTCGGCGTCGTGATGGTGCTTTCCATGCTCTTCCTCCCCGCGGCCACCGTGCTTCCCTGGGTACGAAGAATCCCCGCCGCTATGGCCGCGGGAGCGATACTCTCGCTGGTTTATCTGGCGATCGGGTTCTACTTTTCAAATCTGGAGAATTGGCCGCTAAGCCAAAGCGTCGGCGGGGCGGGATTCATCATGCTGGCAATCTCTCAACTGGCCGCACAGCTAAAAAGTTGATTCATTGCGTTTCGTTCTATTTGTCACATCCCCACCTTCACCGCGATCCGCAACACTTCCGCGACACTCCACGCCTGGGCAAAACATCCCACAGGCCGGTGTGGCTCATCGGCTTCGCAAATCTCGTGAAGCTGTCCGATGCACGCCTCATCCATTGTCGCAATCAGCGGCATAAGCCACTGCTTCACCTGATCGCGCGCCGCAACTGAATCACCGTTAACCTTCAGATAAGAATCGAGAAACGCCCCAATCAGCCACGGCCACACCGCGCCATTGTGATACGCCTCGTCCCGCTGCCGCACCGGCCCGTGATAGCGGCCAATGTATTTCGGATCCGATTTGGCAAGCGTTCGCAGCCCCACGGGTGTCAGCAATTCCCGTCGAACCACTTCCACAACCGCCTTTTGCTGATCGTCGGTCAACGGGCTATTGGGCACGCTGACCGCGAAAATCTGGTTCGGCCTGATCGACATATCCTTCCGCGCCCCATCTACCACATCGCACAATCCGCGGAACGGGCTGACCCAGAACAGCTTTCGAAAACTCTCTTGAACCTTCGCCGCCAGGTCTTTCTCGCCCATCAAAATCAGCGCGTGATACCACAATGCGTTGATCTCAACCGCCTTCCCCTGTCGCGGCGTAAAGGCAATTCCGTCGCACTTGGCGTCCATCCAAGTCAGTTGTGTGGTCAGGTCACCCTGCGTAATCAGCCCATCCGCTTGATCCATCACGATGCCAAATCGCGTTCCCTTCCGATATCCCTCCAGGATGGACCGGCAAGCCGGCAGCAAAACGGTTTCAAAAGTCTGGTGATCCTTCGACAGCCGCTGATACTCAAAAACCGCATGGATAAACCACAAGCTTGCATCCACGGTGTTGTAGTGCGGCTGATTCGTATAGTCGTCAAACCGATTCGGAATCATCCCCTCGCTCACATATCCCGCAAAAACACTGAGTACCTGCCGAGCCTGATGGAATCGACCCGGCACGAGCAACAAGCCCGGCAACGAAATCATTGTGTCCCGCCCCCAGTCTGCGAACCAGGGGTAGCCCGCGATAATGCTCGTCCCATCGCCGCCGCGCGGGTTCTTTCGATACACCACAAAATCGTTGGCGGCCCTGCAAAGCTTTTGAATCACCGGCGCTTTGGAAATACACACCGCCGATGGACCCGCCGCCAGATTCTCCGGATCACTGCACGCTGCCACTACCGCTTCGCGTCGCTTGCGTAGCTCCCCGTCCCAATCCGGCTTATCAACATTTTCCATCGAAGCCCAAAACGTAACCGTCACCGGCGCATCGCCATCTGCTTCAACGACAAACCTGCCGGGATTGAACAGGTCCTCGGATTCCTCCATGCCCCGCTCGGCTTCGATGCGATATACGTGTCCATACCACCACCCCGGTTGCGCCACATAAGCCCCCGAATCAGACTGCACATGTACCGTGTTCGAGCCCTGTGTCACGGAAACAGTGCGTTCGCCTACCTGCGTGTGGAAGTTCGCATCCTGTGCCCGCCGCATTCCGTGGAAATCCCGGAGGCTGATAAAAGGCAGCACGTTGAACTGAATTCGCCGTTTTTTCTTCGGCTCGATCGTGTATCGCAGAATGGCGACGTTCTTCAGCCACGGCAATTGCAGCTCTTTAACGACGCGCACGTCCTCCACGTCAAATTCCCACCGCGCCGTGTCATCCAGCTCAAATCGCCGCAAGTAGCGATCGCCCCGCGGGTGCATGGATTCGCGAAACTGGTTGACCGACAGCTCGTATATTTGATCCGTGTTGCCGTCCAGGCAAAGGATTTCCCCCACCCGATTGAGCGCCATGACTCTGCCTACCGGTGGAATGGTCGCGGCACACAGTATCCCGTGATATCGCCGCGCATTGCTGCCGACCACCGTCGATGCCGCGAACCCGCCCAGGCCGTTGGTTAAAAGCCATTCCTGTCGATTATGCGGCTCGAGTTCGCCGTACGTTTCTACCGTGAATAACGCCATGGTGGGGGAGTGTAGTCGGGGGCTCATGCGCTGTCGAAAGGGTCTTCCAGCGGCCGGGCGTCCGCCAGTGATGTGAACTGGCGCAATGGCTTGAACACCAGAGCCACCATTCCCACCACAATCATCGATCCGATCCCGCCCAGGGCGACCGACGCAACCGCCCCGCCCACCGCTCCCCAGATTGATGCGAAGAACCACGCGCTCAGGCCCGATTCCAGTCCGCCAATTTCGTTCGAAGCCCCGATGAACACGTTATTCACCGCCGAAACCCGACCCCGCATCCGCTCGGGCGGCAGCATCTGCACCAGCGTATGGCGAACCACCACACTGACGTTATCCAGCGCACCTGTTGCCGCGAGGGCAACCAGCGACAACAGAAATGACCTCGAAAACGCAAACACCAGCGTGGCGGCCCCGAACCCCGCAACCGACCAAAGCATCGCCGAGCCCGCACGCTTCATCGGCGGGAGATGCGCCAGCACAATCGCCATTGCAAACGCCCCGATCGCCGGCGCCGCTCGAAGCCAGCCGAATCCAACCGCTCCGACATGCAGCACATCATGGGCAAACACCGGCAACAGATAAATCGCCCCGCCCAGCAGAACCGCAAACAGATCCAGCGTAATCGCCCCGAGAATCACTTTTGTGTGCCACACAAATCTTACCCCCGCCAGAAGCGTGGCAAAACTGGCCGGCTCTCGCAGCCGCGGTGAAGGTCGCGCGCGCACGAGCAGCATCAATGAGCAAAACGTCAATGCACAGACCGCATCAAGGATGTATGCTCCGGTAGGTCCAATAAATTGTAAGCTGACAACCAGCCCGCCCAGGGCCGGGCCCGCAAATGCCGCGACCTGAAACGCGCTGCTGTTCCACGTCGCGGCATTGGCGAAGTCGCGTGCTTCAACAAGCTGAGGCAGCAACGCCGATCGCGCCGGCCATCCAACCGCCTGCGCTGTCGCCCCCATGAACAGCAGAAGGTAAAGCAGCGGAATCGAGCCATTGAAATGGGACACCACCGCCAGGCAGATCGAACATACCGCCGCCGCCAATTGGCTCGCGGCGATGATCCGGCGCCGATCAAATCGATCCGCCAAATGTCCCGCCGGCAGCGCCAATAAGATGAGCGGGAGCGCCTGGACTCCGCCTACGATGCCAAGCGCCAATGATCCTTTCGACGGAACTCCGATCCGCTGATAGATCTGCCACTGCACCGCCACACTTTGCACCTGCTGACCAATGACCGAGATGATCCACCCAGCCATATAAATCAGAAAGCTGCCTTCGCGCAATGCTGCGTAAGGATCGTGTCCCTCGGCAAGTGATCCACCAGGTATCTGATGTTCGAGCAGCGCCTCGGTCGGAGTCGCTGACGCGGGTCGCAATAGATTGGGGGGTTCGGTGAGAGGTGGGGGGTGATCAGCTGCATCCATTCGGTCTGCAAGTGTAGGGCATCAGATTCGCCCGCGTCAGCACACAGCGCTCGGCAGGACCAGAACCAATCCTCCCCAAATGAAAACCGCCCCCGGCGTTTGGAGTGCCGGGGGCGGTTTGGTTTCGGGAGGCTCGGGATGATCAGTCCCTCACCAGTCTCATATACGTCCTAAATGCTACCCGAGCAGCTTTAGGACGCTCTGAGGGGCCAAGTTGGCCTGACTCAGAACCGTTGTCGCGGCCTGCGACAAGATCTGGTAGCGGGTCAAATTCGCGGTTTCAGCGGCGAAATTGGTGTCCTGAATCGAGCTGTTTGCCGCCGAGATGTTTTCGAAGGCAACGCTCAAGCTGTTGATGGTCGAGCCAAGAGTGAACGTCTGGAATGCACCCAGACGACCACGGATCGAACTCACCTGGTTGATCGACTTATCGACGATCTTCTGTGCGGTGGCAAGGCTGGCCGAGGTCAACTGATTGGCGCCGCCGCTGGCCAGTGAATTAAGATAGCCCGTTGCTCCGTCGCCCAGGCTACCGGTCGACACCGACTGAATACCGATGCTGGTCTTGAGGGTATCGGTCACCTTCGAACCGAGCGCGAAGTTGGCTCCGCCGCCGGTGATGCCGAACGTCTTGGACTGGCCGGCATTGAGGCCCGCCGAGACGCTGAAGTTCAAGTCGATGTTGTTATCGCGGTAGGTGACGGCCGTACCTTCGACGGTCGCTGCCGCACCGTTGACGTTCACCTTGGCGTCGGTCCCGAAGGCCTTGCCGCTGGTGCCGCCAGTGACCGAGAACGTACCGCTGATCGACTGCACGCTGACGAACTGAGTCGAACCGTAATCGGTCGCCTTGAAGCTCAGGTTGGCGCCGCTGGCCGAAGCCGTAACACCGGTCTGGCCCTTGATGTTGTTGATGGCGGCCGCGACGGCTGACAGCTTGGTGCTGCCGGCGAAGCTCAGCTGCTGAGTGCCGCTGCTGCCGGCGATCTGAAGGGTCACGGCTGAAGCACCGATGACCGCGGACCCGCCCGCTCCGGCGAAGCTGACCTTGCCGAGCGTGGCGCTGTTTAGGACCTGAACCACCACGGCTTCGCTCTTATTACCAGGAAGGTTCGCGGCATTAACGGCAATCGCGGTAAACGCGCTGGTCCCGGCGCTGCTCAGCGTATAAGCCAGGCTGCCGTCCAGCAGGTTCTTTCCCTGGAAGCTGGTCGAGTTGGCAATACGGTTGACGGTCGTCAGGATCGAGTCAACCTGAAGCTGATTCGCCTTGATTTCGTCGCTGCTCAACGCACCGGTGTTGGCCGACTGACCGACCAGGCCCTGAAGCTGATTGAGAAGGTTGCTGACTTCCGTCAAACCACCCTCGGCGGTTCCAACGATGTTCGTTGCGCGATTGGCGTTGTCGATCGCGGTCGTAATGCCGGTCTTTTCGGCCTTGAGCGCTTCGCTGGCGATGAGACCTGCCGGATCGTCGGCACCGGTGCTGATTTTCAACCCCGTGCTCAAACGGCGCAGGCTGGTGTTAAGGGCGGTATTGTTCTTCTGAAGGGATTGCTGAGCGATCAGCGATCCGACGTTTGTATTAATTACACTGCTCATTGTATCTGTCTCTCCGTGACTTGGGCCGTGTGATCCGTCGGCAAACGTTGCCGATTCTCACTCGCGCCCGTTGACTAAGCGCGACGCTTACGCCGGTGATGCTCTCTACCGTGCGCCGCGCCGTTTCATTCCCTTGAAAGGCCGATGTAAAAGAACTCCGTCATTCACACCCGCTGGTTCGCTCAGGGCCGAACGTTCCAGCAACCTGCGGAAGTCGTCGACGCGGAACTTAGTGCCCGCTCACGTCTTCCTGATACCGCATATGGGCCTCCCGGATGGATGCCTGAGCCGCGTTTCACCGGATCACCACGCGTGTCCTGTAGATGCGTCTCTCTGAACGTCCGTTTCATCGACGCCGCTTATGGGGGGTCTTTAGATGCGAGTTGCGCGGAATTTAACGCGTAGTTATGGGGCAGTCGCGGATTTTTTCGGTGCTCCGAACCACAGCCCAGACGCGATTTTATTAGACCCGCCGCAAAGCGAGCCCAGGCCGATCCTCAGATGATGAGAATCGGACGTAAGCCGCCCAACCAGGGTGTGCGGCAAAGAAGTGGGGCGCTCGGACCGGAACGTCCGAGAACCAGGCAATACCCAATCGAAACTTTCGGGGCACAGTATTCGGTGTGAGCGGCGCGTGGGGCTTGCGAGGCTCAGGCGATCCGCATGGTCAACCCGCCATCAATCACAAACGTCTCACCCGTTAAATAGTCGTTGGTGAGCACTTCTCGAATGAGCGTCGCCACCTGGCCTGGCGTTCCCTCGCGATGCAGCGGGATCCGGTTGTCGAGGTTGTGCTTCTTCGTTTCCGGCGTCATCTTCGCGTGGAAGTCCGTGCGAATAACGCCCGGCGCAACGCAGTTGATCCGAATGTTGTCGTCGGCAAATTCAAACGCCAGCGCGCGCGTGAGTTGTGGCAATACGCCTTTCACCGCCTGATAGGCCACGTTCGTCCGAATCCCACGAATGCCGGCAGTCGACGAAATCAAAACGATCGAACCCCGCTTATTTCGCTTCATCGAAGGAATGGCCGCGCGGCACAGATGAAAAATTGGATGTACGTGTACGTCAAATGCGCCATGCCATGCTTCAGGGGTAAGATCCATCAATCCCCCGTTGACTGGTCCGCCCGCCGAGTGCACCAGCATGTCGATCGACCCCAGCTTCGCAATCGTCTCCTCAACCGCCCTGCGCGCTTCATCCGGCTGGGCAATGTCGCCCGCAATTGTGATGCATCGCCGCCCCAGAGCCTCCACTTGTCGGACTACTTCCTTTGCTGCGTCATCCATTTTCCGGCCGGTGATCGCCACGTTCGCTCCGCGCTCCGCCAGCGCCACCGCGGTCGCGGCGCCAATTCCCCGCGTTCCACCCGTAATCAGACAAGCCGCATTATTCAGATCCATGGTGTTCTCCGGTTCCCGGTAATGACTACCAGTCATTGAAATTTCGTCGCTTATTCCGTCGCGCTGATGAGAAATCAAATACGTCCAGCAGTTTTGGTTGTGAGATAAGTAGCGCTCCCAGCGCCGCGCCGCCCAGGTGTGCCGCTTCTCCGCCGGCGTTATGTCCAGACTGCCATACCGTCAAAACGGCGATACCGAGCATGATCCACGCCAGTACCTTCAGTTGAATTGGAATTGGCGGGAACAAGAGCATCACCGTCGTATTGGGCGCGATCCGCGCCGCGGCGATCAGCACGCCAAAAATACCCGCCGATGCTCCGATCAGCGATGCCCCTGTCTCAACGTGCATCATCGACAATCGCCAGAATGCCAGAAACAACACGGCCCCGCTTGTCCCGCACAACAGGTAAAACGCAAGGTATCGCCGCGGGCCAAGGTATCCCTCAATCATCGGACCGAAAAAATACAGCGAAAACATGTTAAAGATCAGATGTGAAGCATTGGCGTGCAGAAATTGAAACGTGATGAATCGCCAAACCTGATAGCCGTAAATGACCTGCCCCACGATAAACGCGCCCCATCCAGCAATCGCGTCATCCGACAGCAGATTGAGAACGTAAACCGCCACGTTGATCGCAATCAGCCACGTCGTGACCGACCACATTCGCATCCCAGCAAAGGCCGAAGGCCGGCGGGCGAACGATGCGCGGGCGTAGTCACGATCTTCGAATCCCATGAATACGATGAATTTAGAGTGCCGGCCATCAGGCTGCAAACGTCAGGCCTCTGTCGCGATGCAAATAATGCTACAGCATGTCCTCCAACTGACCCACCAAATCCCCAAACCGCCGCAGCGCCAGATTCACCGGCTCGGGCTTTTCCATATCCACTCCTGCGTCCCTCAACAGCTCAAGGGGAAACTTTGAGCAACCACCTTTCAAAAAGTTGAGATAGTCATTCAATTCCGTCTTGCCGCCACCCAGTACCCGCTCACTCAACGCAATCGCCGCGCTAAGTCCCGTGGCATATTTGTAAACGTAAAACGCGCGATAAAAGTGGGGGATTCGCAGGCACTCCAGCTCAAGCTCTTTGTCAATCACAAAGGCCGGCCCAAAGTACAAGTCCAGCAGCGTTCGATATTCGCCCCGCAGCGTATCAACGGTCAGCGGCTCTCCCGCCTGCACCAGCGCGTGGCTGATTTTTTCGAATTCCGCGAACATGGTCTGCCGGATGATCGTCCCCCGGATGTCGTCGATTTGCCGGTTGATCAGATACGCTCGCTCTCGATCGTCCTTCGCCTTTTCCATCATGTGGCGCGCGAGCAGCTGCTCATTGAATGTGCTCGCCACCTCCGCGACAAAAATCGTGTAATTCCAGTACTGGTACGGCTGGGCATGAGCCGAGTACCAGCTGTGCATCGAATGCCCCGCCTCGTGCGCCAGCGTAAACACGCCGTGAAGCACGTCCGGCTCATAATTCATCAAAATGTATGGATACCCATCATAACTCCCCGAGCTGAACGCGCCGCTTTGCTTCCCCTTGTTCGGATAACGGTCACACCAGCGCTCGGTCGTCAGCCCGCCCTCAAGCTGTTTGCAATATTCATCTCCCAGCGGCTCCAGCGCATCGACCACAAGCTTCACCGCCTGGTCCCAGGTGTGCCGTTTTTCCAGATCCGAGATGATCGGAACGTACGTGTCGTAATGATGAATGTCCGAAATCTTCAGCTTCCGCCGCCTGAGTTCCAGGTACCGGTGTACAGTCGGAAGATTCAGGTGCACCGCGTCGATCAGGCTGTCGTAAACCGTGGCCGGAACACGATCGGCAAACAGCGCCGCCTCGCGGGCACCGCTGAACTTCCTCGCCTTGGCGTAATAGACATCCCGCTGCGCTGAGGCGTTCAACGTTGCCGCCAGTGAATTGCGATGCGCCTCATATTGCGTGTAATACTCGTGAAACGCCTCCTTCCTCACCTTGCGCGAGGGCGATTGAAGCAGGGCCAAAAACGATGAGTGGCCCAATTCGATCAACTTTCCCTTCTCATCGCGAACCGCACCCCATTTCAGATCGGCGTCATTGAGCTGGCGGAACGCCTGGTTCGACGCCTCGCTCATCTGCCCCTGCATCGCCAGCAGGTTCTCCGATTCCGCACCCAGCGTATGCGGGCGATACCGAAGGATCCGGTCCAGCACCACGTTCCATTTGCTCAACTCCCGCGCCTCCATGAACGCGGCCATCTTCTTAGGCGGAATCCCCATGATCTCGGGCCGCAAAAAGCTCGCCGCCTCCGCGGCCAACGTCGAGGCATGCCCGAATCGTCCCTTCATCCGCTGGTAATCACTGTTCCCCTGATCTTCGGATGCTTTCAAAAACGCGTACGTCCCCAGCCTGTCCCCCGTGCGATCCAGAGCGGAATCAAATTGCAGGCAAGCCGCCAGCATCGCCGCGCTGTCCCCAAGATGCCCGCGAAACGTCGCGTATCCAGGGATTTGTTTTTCCCATTTCTTGAAAGCGTGTTCCCACGCCTCATCGTCCTTGAACAGACTGGACAAATTCCACGTGTCGTGTTCCTTCACCTTCTGCCGGGCCGGCAGCGATTTGATTTTGCTCATGAGTCTGATGGCTAGCGGGTTTGGATTCCGAGGTTCTTCAGTTGGTCCTTCACACTATTATTCTGTGGCGGATTCGCGGTGGGCGGGGCGGCGGGCATCCCGGGCTGAGTCGTGGCGCCCGCCGCGGCACCTGTCGCGTTTTTGTTAGGGAGGACGATTTTATTTCCTTGACGGAGTACAACAACCGGATTGCCACCCTGGAAGCCGTTTTGGACCACCATTGCCTTGGCAGTCTCGGGGTCGTTGATAGCGCCTACGCTGGTGCCATTGATCTCAATGATCTCGTCCCCGGTTTGCAAGCCGTACGCGGCAAGTGCGCCGCCCGCAGTCACGTCGGTCACCGTCAGTCCAACTAGGTCATTGCCCCGCCGCTTGCCCTCTGTCTTGAACGAATCGACGGCCGCCCGCCCGTCGTCCCCACGACCGGAAATCTGCCGGGCCTGATCCTGCGCCTTGATGCCCTGTTCGATCACAGGCGCTTCAAAGTATTTGAAGATCAACATCGCCAGCCCAAGCACCACCAGCAACGACACAAGGCCGAACATAGCGCGCATATGCAACCTCGGTTAGAGTCCCGGTTATTATATGCCAATGTCCGCCCCGGTAGATATGCGGCGAAAGTGAAAAACTCAATCAGACTGTCGAAGCCGCGGCGGGCTGCTGAACGAGCCGTTGCGGCCGCGCCCCCTTAATCAGCAGGGCCCGCAGATATCGCCGTCGCAACACTTCCCGCCACCGTTCAACTTCCGCCGGCGTCCCGGTCTCAAGTTTGATAAATCCCCCGGCCTTGGTCCGATGCCCGCCACCCTCGCCGATCTTCCGCATCAAGCGTCGCGCCATGTCCGCCGCTGACATTTTCGTGCTGCCAGTGCGAATGCTTATGAGCAATTTGCCCTCATGCACCGCCGTCACCAGCGCCCAATCGACTTTGTCAAACCGAAGCAGGAAATCGGCCAGCACCGCCGGTTTTTCCAGTGAGTCGATCGACTCCAGGTGAGCCAGCATTGCGTGGTCGTAGTACACCGCTGTCGCCAATCCCTCTGAAAACGCCGCATAATACGACTGCGGGAGGGCCACGTATCGCATCTGATAAAGCTTCCGCGGATCGGCAAGCAGCGTCAGGCTCGACAACGCAATGGTGTCCAATTCACCCGGCGTTCCAGCCGCCCCGGCCAGATCCGATTCCACGGCATACAACAAAGTCGCCGCGAGATCGGGCTTGATCGGAACTTCCAGCTCCATGAAGTAGCTGAACACAATTGAGCTCGTCGCCCCCACATCCACCCGAACATCGCAGAACGGACAATGCAGCGTCCCGTGTCGGCTCCGGTGATGATCGATCACCGCGATCGGCGTCATATTCGGCGGCAGCGGGCTAAAAGCGAAAGGCGGCTGCGTGTCCAGCAGAATGATCGCGTCGTAGTCCTTCAACGCCTCATCATCCCACGGCAACAATTTCACGTTCGCATGCTTCACGAACACTTCATTGATCCCGCCGCCCACACGCCCCTTGATCGATATGCTGACTTTCCCGCCCTTCAGCTTCTGTTCCAGCAAATATCCCAAAGCCGATGCACTCGCCAGCGCATCCGGATCAGGATGCAGGTGCGTGGTAATGAGAATGTTCTTTTTGTCAGCAAGAATCTTCAGCAACTTCGCCGCGCGCGGCCTCCCCTTTGCGCTCCGCTCCACCGCAACTGCGGAGTCCGCCACCGTCCCGACACAAGATTCGACAAAGGACGTCATCGGCCCAACATTATATCGTTTGGGAACATGCGCTCCACCTACGGGTAGCCTGCGCATCACCGGCGTCGAATTCATCGTCGTCGCCGACCGCAAGCATAAGCCACCATTGTATCGTCCCATAATCTCTCAATGGGCCGGGTTAACAAATCGCATGCCGAAATCGACTACTCGGGAAATGTACCCACCGATGTCAACTGCAGGAAAACGGGCGAATCCAACGAAAAGAGCAGGGGAGGGCAATATTCTTGCCCTCCCCCGTAAACCGAGCGCCGATGCGCGGGAGTTCCGCATTTCTCAGTGCCTGCGTGCCTTCCAAGTGAGCTCTGAACTAAACCGCTGATGCCTGTGTCACCATCCGCTCTCGGTTGTTCAGGCTTTTCAAGCGGTTGACGGCCGCGACATATGCCAACGCCGATGCTTCCAGGATATCCGTGCTGAGCCCGCGTCCCCGCACCTTCCGCTCATTATGGTCAATTTCAATGTTGACCTCGCCCATCGCCTCCTTGCCCTTGGTCACAGCGCGAATGCGATAGTCCATCAACGCGCACTTGATGCCCGTCAGCCGCTGGATCGCCGAGTAAATCGCATCCACCGGACCATCGCCGATGGATGCGTCCTGGACCGTTTCCCCGTTACTGTCCTTGAGCGTCACCGTTGCCGTGGGGATCGTGTTCGACCCGGCGGTTACCTGTAGCCCAACCAGCTGCCACAGCCCGGTTGCCAGCTCCAGTTGCTCATCCACCAGTGCTTCCAGATCCTCGTCGAACACTTCCTTCTTCTTATCCGCGAGCGCTTTGAACTTGGCGAACGTCGCTTCCACCTGCTCGTCACTGAGCGTGTAACCCAACTGCGTCACCCGATCGCGGAAAGCGTGCCGGCCGCTGTGCTTGCCGAGCACCAGTGAAGACTTGGGAATCCCCACCGTGGCCGGGTCCATGATCTCGTAAGTTTCGCGATATTTCAGCACGCCATCCTGGTGAATTCCGGCTTCATGCGCGAACGCGTTTTCGCCAACGACGGCTTTATTCCGCTGCACCAACAGCCCGGTCAGCGAGCTCACCATCCGGCTGGCCGGGTAAATCTTGGTCGTATCGATGCGCGTGCCGATCTTGTAAAAATCTGCGCGTGTTCGCAGCGCCATCACGATCTCTTCCAACGCCGCGTTGCCCGCCCGCTCGCCGATGCCGTTGATCGTGCATTCAATTTGGCGAGCGCCGTTCTCCAACGCCGCCAGAGAGTTGGCCACCGCCAGCCCCAGGTCGTTATGGCAGTGCGACGAGAGAATGATGTTCTTCTCCTTCAATACCGGCAGCTTCTTGAGCAGATGCGAGAAGATCTCGCCATAGCCTTTAGGCGTCGCGTACCCAACCGTGTCGGGCAAGTTGATCGTCGTGGCGCCGGCTTCCACCGCCGCCTGCGTCATCTCCTCCAGAAAATCCAATTCCGTCCGGCTCGCATCCTCCGGCGAAAACTCCACATCGTCCGTATACCCCCGCGCGATCCGAATCGCTTCGACGCTGATGCGAATGATCTCTTCCTTGCCCTTGCGCAGCTTATGATCGCGGTGAATCTTCGATGTCGCGCAGAAAATATGGATCCGCCCCTTCTTCGCGACCTTCACCGCTTCGCCGGCCCGCTCCACATCCTTCGGCGTGCTGCGCGCCAGCCCGCAGATGATGCTCTTGGACAGCTCCGAAGCGATCGTCCGCACCGATTCAAAATCGCCCGGCGAGCTGATCGGAAACCCCGCCTCGATGACATCCACGCCCATCGCCTCAAGATGCCGTGCGATCTCCACCTTTTCCGGGAGCGTGAGCGTCGCCCCGGGGGACTGCTCGCCGTCGCGCAACGTGGTGTCGAATATCCGCACGGTTTCCATGACTCTCTCCATTTCGCGCCCCAATTTCAGGGCGACTTCGCCAAATAAAAAAACCCTACGATTCGGATCGTAGGGCTTGGGTTCCACTTATTGAGGTCAACCCTTACGATCCCGCGCGCAACATCCCAAGCCCAGGAAGGGCCAGATTAAGTCGCAGGGCTCGGAGGGAGAACAATTCCATCACTCAACAGTTAATCGGCAAATTGCGGAAAAGTCAATAGCTGTCGCCGTATTTTGCCTTTTCCGCGGGGTCGAACTACTTCGTGTCCGACCGGAAGATTTAACCACAGATTGCGCAGATGCTCGCAGATAAAGACAAAGAGAAGAGATGGAGGCGCAGCTGGTAATTGGGTTGCCAGCTATTTGGATCAAGTCATTGTATTTGCATTTAATCTGCGAGCATCTGCGCAATCTGTGTTGCAGCCCACAAGGCTGCGTGTCC
>DAIRGS010000213.1:0-12365 GCA_036794395.1 Tepidisphaeraceae bacterium
TCAGTTGTCAGTTGTCAGTTGTCAGTTGTCAGTTGTCAGTTGTCAGTTGTCAGTCGCTGTTGCCGGAAAGTGACCACTAACGACTAACCACGGACCACGGACCACTGACCACTGACCACTGACAACTGACAAAAACAACGACCCAAGGATCGTCTCATGCCCTCAAAGATCTGGATCGACGGACGTCTCGTCGACAAAGCTGACGCGAAAGTCAGCGTTTATGACCACGGCCTCCTTTATGGCGACGGCGTTTTTGAAGGCATCCGCGCCTATGGCGGACGTATCTTCGAGTGCGAAGCGCACATGGATCGCTTCTATCAATCCGCAAGGTCCATTCGCCTGAATGTCCCCTACGCGCGCGAGCAGGTCCGTGCCGCGATTGATGAGACAATCAAAGCCAACGGTTTTACCGACTGCTATATACGCCTGGTCGCCACACGCGGGGCCGGCAGCCTGGGCCTCAGCCCCGTCCGGTGCGAACGGCCCTGCGTTTTCATCATCACCGATCTATTGGAGATGTACCCCGCCGAGATGTACCAGAACGGCATGTCGGTCATCACTGCCTCAGTGATCCGCAACCATCCCAACGCCATTTCCCCGCGCGTGAAGAGCCTCAACTATCTGAATAACATCCTGGCCAAGCTCGAAGCCATCGACGCCGGCGTCCCCGAGGCGATCATGCTCAACCACGAAGGCAATGTCGCTGAGTGTACCGCCGACAATATCTTCATCGTGCGGGCCGGCGAAGTGCAGACCCCCCAAACCCACGATGGAATCCTCGAAGGCGTTACCCGCCGGGTGATGATCGAGCTTTGCAAAGCCGGACGCATCCCGGTAATCGAAAAAACGCTTCAGCGCCACGACCTCTATATCGCCGAGGAATGCTTCCTCACAGGAACAGGCGCTGAAGTCATCCCCGTGACCAAAATCGACGGTCGGCTCATCGGTTCCGGACAGCCCGGACCCATCACCCGGCAACTGATCGAAGCGTTCCATCGGCGCGTCCGCGCGGTCTAAGACCGTCTTGTTTGCAATTATTTGCTTGGTTTTGCATTCAGTTTTACCGGCCCATGACACGCCCCTCGAATTGACACTGCCATAAGGCACCAGTAGAGTTTTCCGCCCTTAGCACAGTTTACGGAGGCTCTATTATGGCGTTGCCTGAATATGAGGCGCTGAAGCAGTTGGTCAACGAGGTCGAGGATGACCTCAACAAAGCGGTCGGCGGCAATAAAGCGGCCGGGACGCGAGTCCGCAAAAAAATGCAGGATATCAAATCCGCGGCCCAGAAAATCCGTCAGCGGATTCTGGAAAACCGCGAAACAGAACCCACTCCCGGGACTGCCACGCCGCAGGAATAGTTTCGACTTGATCAAAGTCATCCGCGGAAGCGGGCTCGGTTGAGCCCGCTTCCGCAATGATGAGCCTGTAAGCGCCCAATCGTACCATCCCGACTTTCCCTATCTCCACGCGCAGCCATGCCGCCGAAACTGCTCTTCGAAATCTCCGGCATCGATTTGGACAAGGTGCTGTACGGGCCGGACGGGATTCGCGAACGCAATCCGCAGCGCGGGGACATGGAGCACCTGGATGCCATCACCCACATCGATGGCCAAAACGGGCGCATCATCGGATATAAAGACGTTCGTGATAACGAGTTCTGGGTGCCTGGCCATCTTCCCGGCCGACCCCTTCTCCCCGGCGTCATCATGATCGAATCCGGGGCCCAGCTTGCCAGCTTCTACAATCGCGAGGTCGAGAAGTGGCAGGGATTTATCGGTTTTACCGGGGCGACCGACATTCGTTTCAGATTGCCCGTCACCCCCGGCCAACGACTTCATTTACTCGGACAAAAGGCATGGATCCGCCATGGCCGGTTCTGTTCGCACATCCAGGGGCTGGTGAATGGGACCATTGCCTTCGAGGCATCGATTCTCGGCGCCACCGTTTAGTCCAGCTCGATTGAAAATCTCCTCATTTGAATTGCACTCCGTGAGATCCCAAGCATATTAATTCCATCGCCTGTTTGGCGTTATGGAGTTTTTGACTTCTGATCCGACACGTCATCGGTACCGACTGGAGCATCCTGGTCGAGCCGGACTTCAACCGGCGAGTCGACAACGGGGATGTTGTATTCTGGCGACCCGGTCGAACCGTCCATGCCGCGGTCTACGCCACCAATAACGCCGACGCCGAAGACGCCATCGAAAAAATGATCGAAGGCCGCCCCGGCATCCCGGTCCAAATTTTCGACCGCGAAGAACCCGGCATCATCGGCCACGCCTATCTTCTTCCCGAAACCGAGGACAATCACAAATACTGGGGCCTGAACACCTGGACGGCCGCCAAGGGCTCGGTCGCCTGCGTGACCATCTATTTCGACGAAATCGATGATCTCAATTGGGCGATCTCCACGTGGAAGACAGTCCGGCCAAGAGAAGGCAAGCTGGATTTGAACTAGGGACGCTGGCGACTACACTGTATTAGCAATGAGCAGAGTTGTAGAAGCTGACGAAAGCGGATCGATTCGCCTGGCGGGCGAGTGGACGGGCGCTAAACCGCACGCGCGCTACATCATCGAGTTCGAGGGTGGTCACGTTGTGCTTAGACTTGTTGAGGCGGAACTGGGCGGCTCGGTTTGGCATGTCATGACGCCGGAACAGCGAGCCGAGGACTTCCGACAGTGGATCGAGCAGCAGCGCCCTGCACAAGCGCATCTGACAAACGAACAGCTCCGCCGCGAAAACATGTATGACTGATGGCGCGCTACTTTCTCGACACTAATCTCCTACTCCGATTCATCGACTCCAACGACGCGCTTCATTCGCTGGCCGCGGGGGCGACGCTTGAGTTGCTCAAGCGCGGACATGAGCTAACGATAAACAGTCAAGTGTTGATCGAACTTTGGGGTGTCGCAACGCGACCGGCGACGAATAATGGACTCGGGTGGGATCCCGTGAAGATCGAGCAAGCCATTCAGTTCCTGCGTGGACGATTTACCTTTCTTGAAGATAGCAATCAGGTGTTTTCGAATTGGCTTCAGCTCGTGACAACTCATGGGGTGCGTGGAAAGCAAGTGCATGACACGCGAATCGCAGCCGCTATGCTGGCTCACGGCGTCACCGAGATACTCACCTTCAACGGAGCTGACTTCAAGCGATTCACGACGATTCGAGCAATTAGCCCCGCTGATATTGTCGGATCTCCGTAAGCAGATTCTGATTCCTCCGAGGACCAATGGCATCCGCGAAACTCCCCGATGGCAGTATTAAGGAAATTCCTGACGGCACCACTGTATTTCAGCTGGCCGAGACGATCGGCAAACGTCTCGCCCAGGCGGCGATCGTCGGGAAGGTGGATGGCAAGCTGGTCGATTTGTCGTTTCCGCTCATGGGCCTGCATGAAGTTCAGATCATCACCGAGCGCGATCCGGATGCGCTCTATGTCATGCGGCACAGTACCGCCCACGTGTTGGCCCAGGCGCTAAGGCACTTGTATGGCCGCGAAGTGCAGTACACGATCGGGCCCGTCATCGATAACGGCTTCTTTTACGACTTTGAATTCCCCGCCGGATTCTCACAGGAGGATTTGCCCAAGGTCGAAGCCGAGATGCAGAAGATCATCAGCCAGCAGTTGCCCTTCAAGCGGGATGAAGTCGCGCCCGGCAAGGCCAAGGAACTCCTGCATGGAGAAAACCAGCGGTTCAAAGACGAGATCATCGACGAGTTGGAGAAGGGTGGCGAGAAATCCGTATCGACCTATCAGCAGGGCGATTTCCTGGACCTATGCCGCGGGCCGCACGTGCCGAACACCGGTCGGATCAAGGCGTTCAAGCTGATGACTGTGGCGGGGGCGTATTGGCGGGGCGACGAGAAGCGCGAGCGCCTAACCCGCATCTATGGAACGGCCTTCTTCGATAAAAAAGAACTCGAAGCACACCTCAAGCAACTGGAAGAAGCCAAAGAGCGCGATCATCGCGTAATCGGCCAGAAGCTCGGGTTGTTCACCATCGACGATCAGGTGGGGCCGGGGCTCATTCTATGGAAGCCCAAGGGTGCGATGGTTCGAACCATCCTCCAAAGCTTTTTGCAGGATGAGTTGTTCCGGCGTGGATATCACATGGTCTACACGCCGCACATCGGCAAGGTGGATCTATACAAGACCAGCGGGCACTACCCGTATTTCAAGGAAAGCCAGTTCCCGCTGATTCGTTTCGTTCGCGAAGGATGCCAGGATTTGCTGGATGCGCTCGAGGCGGCCGCGGCAGGAACTCAGGCGTTAACGCCCGAGCGTGAGCGCGAACTTGTCGCCAAAGCGGGCCTTGAAAAGGAATATCCGTGGGACGCCGACGTCAAAGCCAGATACGCGCAGGCATACCAGATGAGTTTGAGCGGCGAAGATTATCTGCTCAAGCCGATGAATTGCCCGCACCACATCAAGATTTACTCCAGTGACCCGCGAAGCTATCGCGATCTGCCGTTGCGCCTGGCCGAATTTGGAACGGTCTATCGATTCGAGCAATCCGGTGAGCTATCCGGCATGACGCGAGTGCGCGGCTTTACTCAGGACGATGCTCACATCTTCTGCACCCACGATCAGGTGAAAGGGGAGTTCCGGGCCACTGTCGAACTGGTTCAGTTCGTCTTCCACACCCTGGGCTTTGCCGACGTTCAGATCCGGCTCAGCAAGCACGATCCGGACAGCCCGAAATTTGCTGGCAATAAGGAAGTCTGGCTCCAGGCCGAGCAGGAGATTCGCGACGTCCTGACCGAAATGAAGATGGACTTCGTGGAAGCGGCAGGGGAGGCGGCATTCTACGGGCCCAAGGTCGATTTCCTCGTCCGAGACGTGATTGGCCGCAAGTGGCAGCTCGGAACGGTGCAATTGGATTACGTGCTCCCAGAGCGATTCCAGATCAATTACACCGGCTCGGATAACCGCCCCCATCGGCCCGTGATGATCCATCGAGCCCCATTCGGGAGCATGGAGCGGTTCATGGGCATCCTGATCGAGCACTTCGGCGGATTGTTTCCGCTCTGGTTGGCTCCCGTTCAGGTGGCGGTCCTGCCGATCAGTGAGAAGTTTAACGATTATGCGCAGCAGGTTATCACGGCTCTGCGGCAGGATAACCTGCGTGTGGAAGCCAACTTAAGCTCAGACAAGGTTGGAGCAAAAATCCGCGATGCCAGCTTGCAAAAGGTGCCGTATCAATTGATTATTGGGGAGAAAGAGGCCTCAACCGGCGAGGTAAGCGTTCGCGCCATGATTGCCGGTGATGTTGGAAAAATGACGTTAACTGAGTTTATACAGCGATGCGGGCAGGAGATTGCCACACGCGGGGTGGCTCATGCGGTAAAGGCATGAGCTGCATGGGAAGACGGCGCAGTGTGATAAAAAGCGCTTTCTGGGAGTAGTTTTGCATTTTTCGCTATCAAATCGCCGAACGAAAATCTAGAATCATTAGCCAACCTCTCGGTGCCAGGCGTGTGCCGGCCCAAGAGGGGCAAAAATACAGGAGACGCACGCCATTTCTACGCAATTTCGCCACAATGAGCAGATCCGCATTTCGCCGATCCGGCTCATCAACGACAAGGAAGAACAGGTTGGGGTTGTGTCCACTGCGGAAGCCCTTCGAATGGCCCGCGAGGCAGGTCTCGATCTGGTCGAAGTCGCCCCCACCGCCCGCCCACCCGTTTGCCGGATCATGGATTACGGCAAATGGCGCTACCAGCAACAGAAAAAGGACGATAAGTCCCGGGCCAATTCCAAGGGCGGTCGGCTCAAACAGCTCAACATCGACACCGTCCGGATCGGAGATCACGATCTGGAGATTAAGATCAATCGCGCCCGCGAGTTCCTAAAGGAAGGGAACAAAGTGCAGTTTACCCTGCGCTTCAAGGGCCGCGAGATGGCCCACCTCGATCTCGGTCGCTTGCTGTTCAACAAGGTGAAGCAGGAGCTTTTCCTGGTTTCCAAGATTGAGCGCGACGCCAAGATGGAAGGCCGCCGGATGACCCTCGTCCTTCAGCCCGACCATAAGAACCCGGCCACGGCAAAGATTCCGGTCTTCCAGACCACCCCTGGCGTTCCCCGTCCCACGGCTCCGATGAACGCCGGCGCAGGGATGAATATTGCTCCGCGCGCTCCAGGCGCTCCCGCAGTGCCGCCTGCCGCAGCACGACCCGCTCCGGCCCCCGGCCCGGTGCCGGTAGCGCCTCGTCCGCCAGCGGCTCCCCCCGCAGCGGCCCGGCCCGCGCCGCAGCCCGTGGGACAATCCTAAAAAGTTTTAACGGGGTTCCGCCCGTTTGCGGCTTGGCATCGACTTTCTTTCCTGATCCATGCCAAGCCGCAAGCGGTATGGACATCGACAAGACCCGTTGTTAATATCCCCGCCCCTCCGCTCCACTCGGGAGCGGTGTTTTCATTGAAGGATACCCAATGGGTTACAAGTACAAGCCCAGTAAGAGCGTTGCCAAGCGGTTCAAGGTCACCAAGACGGGCAAAGTGAAGGCTCACCATGGCTTCACGTCCCACTTGATGAGCTCTCGACCCGCCAACAAGCGCCGCAAGCTCCGTAAGCCGCAGCTTCTGAGCGAAGGGCACGCACGCAATATGCGTGAATTCATGGGCGTATCGGGCAAAAAGCCCAATCGGATCGCCCACAAGCGCCGCCTCGCCGCGGCCGAGAAGGCTGCCGCCGGGACGGCTGCCTGATCGACGTTTTTACACTAAAGCACCAGCATGTTGCCGGTGCAGCCAAGCCCGCCATCGAGCGAGTGCCTCTGGCTCCAATTGAAAGGAAAATCCCATGCCCCGTGTAACGGGCGGCCCCACTCATAGCCGCAAACGCAAACGCGTCCTCCGACGAGCCAGTGGCTTCGTCGGCGGGCCAGGCACAATCTACCGCCAGGCCCTCGAATTCACCCGCAAAGCCGGCGTCTACGCCTATCGCGACCGCCGCCAGAAAAAGCGCCACTTCCGCACCCTCTGGGTCGTGCGCCTCAACGCCGCCCTCCGCGAACGTGGCATCAACTACAACCGATTCATCCCGGCCCTCGTTGCCGCAGGCATCGAACTCAATCGCAAGATGCTCAGCGAACTGGCTATCAGCGACACCGCGGTGTTCGACAAAATCGTCGAAATGGTTCGGCCCCACATCGTCACGATCAAGCCGAAAGCGGCCGCGACGACGTAACGGTTCAACATCGAAAAGAAAACTAAGGCGGCCGGCAACAAAAAATGCCGGCCGCCTTTTCAATTGTGGATGCACAAGACCGCCCCGCGTAACTCGGAAAATTCAGGTTCACCGCAGAGACGCGGAGAGCGCGGAGAAGACACAAGAAACGCTACGTGTGAGCCGCGCAACGTGCGCGACAAACCGCTCAACGATTTTGCATTTAGCCGCTTGTCACTTCTGAATTCTCTGCGTCCTCGGCGTCTCTGCGGTGAATAATCTGGGTTAGCGGTCGGACCGCAGGTCCACCCTCTGGGCGCAGTTTGGCGCCACTGCGCGTTGAATCGTTTTGCACTGTCCAAATCCCTAAAACACGCCCATTGCCCGTGCGCGTGCGAGTCGTCACGATCGCGCCAATGAAGCCGCGCCATCTCACGATTGACCAAGCCCAGCGCCTTCGCGATCTGGTCGCGAAGCGGCTGCGGTTTTTTGGGCGGCTGGTCGATCGGATGAATGCGGTGGGATTTGTCCCCGATGATCCCCTGATGCACGCGGCTATTTGTGCGCGCGATGCAGTTCACAAGTTGCACGTCGAGGCGCACTACGCGGGATGCAAAAGCGGGGTTGGACGCGAATGAAATCGAGCGCTGGTCATTTCGCCAAGCGTCAATGCAACAACATGTCGCGCGGTGTCGCGCGGCACCCTTGTTTTTACGTGAAAAACGCACCCGCGCGCGACATGTTTCGCATTCGTCGCGCGTATGTCGCGCGATCGCTCGGTTTGCCATCGCCGTCGGCGAATCAATAAGCGACTGTATTCACTAGTGTTACAATCGATGGACGGCCTTCCATGCGACACGCGCGACATAATGCGACGTTTTTCGACTTTGTCCTGATGTCGCATTGGCCATCATGCGCCGGCCTATTTCAGCTTCAACGCAATGCCTTCCTGTTCCCATTGCTGAACGACGCGTTGAAGGTCTTTGATGGTGAGGTTGAGGTCTTTTGATGTATCAACCAGGCCCTGATAGAGCCGGGCGTCGTTGACCAGGAGGCCGGCGGTGCCTTTGCCCTGATCGATCTTATTGGCGACGGAGTCGAGACGGTCCAGGACGTTGCCGAGCTTGCCCGCCGCGACGCGAACCTCGGACATCGTGCCATTGGCCTGGTCGGCGACCGTTTGAAGATTGCCGGTAAATTTGTCGAGATTGGCGCCGGCGCGGGAGGCCGATTCGGCGGCCGCACGGATGCTGGCCATCGACTCGGTCAGATTCTCACGGAGCTTTTCGTCGCCGAGCAGGCGCTGAACCGAATCGAAGACCTGCCCGGCCCGCTCGGATTGTTCACGGATGCTGAGCACGGTCTGGTCAAGGTGAAGGATCAATTGTTGCCGCTTTACGTCTTCAGCGAGTTGAGTGACCTGCTTGGGCAGCAGGCTCGATCCCTCGTACTCGGCCTCGAGCTGCTCGCCGCCCACGATGGTTTTGTCGCTGGGTTTGTCGCTGGTCAGCTCGAGCGAAATGGCGGCGGCCGATCCGAATGCGCTTTGCGGCTGAATAACAGCCCGGAGATTGGCCGGCAGGGGCGGCTGCTTGTTTACCTCGGCGTCAATCACGACGCTCTGATTGTCCGGGCTACGATGAATATGCACCACCCGGCCCACCTCGGTGCCCAGAAACTTAATCGTTGACCCATCTGAAACGCCATCAGCACGATTGGCCTTCATCGAAATGGGCAACCCGGGCGGGGTCAGCAGGCTCGCCAGCCGGCCGGCGAACAAAAGCACCATCCAGACGACGCTTCCGAGCCCCAGCAGGACCACCAGGCCGACGATCCAGTTTCTCTTATGATGCGCCATGTTCGCTCGCTTCCAATGTTCAAGGCCCATTCTGGCCAGACCGGGTCTGCCTAATCAGAAGCGCTTTTAGTTTGGCGATCTGATCGTTGCAAGACCCACTGGACATTGGGGATAATAGCCCCGAGGCCGTGATCGTGCTCCCGGCTCGCGGAACTGGAGGAAGCAGCCGCTTGAAGATCCCATTTTCCAGATGCGTTGGTGCCGCCTGGGTTGCCGTGTGGGTTTTCAACAGCCCCGGGACGGTGATTGCGCAAACCCTGGCTGAATTCCAGACACCTTATTACGTGATTCACACGGATCTCGAAGCCGACGATGCCCGGGAGGCCGGCATCCGAATGACCCGGATGTTCGAGGCGTACCGTACGCGAACGCAGGGATTTTCGGGGGAGATTCCAGATCGATTTCAGTTCTACCTCTACAAAAGCAAGGCTGACTACCTGAAGGCCGGTGGACCGCCGGGCTCGGCGGGGGTTTTTTCCGGATCCATCCTGATGGCGACGGCCGGGGGAGCGGTGTCACCGAAAACGTGGCAGGTCATTCAGCATGAGGGTTTTCATCAGTTCGCCAAATCCGTTATTCGCGGCGATTTGCCCACCTGGCTCAACGAGGGGATGGCCGAGTATTTCAGCCACGGCTTATTCACCGGCGATTCTTATTACACCGGTCTGATTTCTCCCGAATACCTGGCCCGCCTTCAGGATGCGATGAAGGGAAAGCGTACAAAATCGTTCAACCAGTTGATGGCGATAAGCCACGATCAATGGAATCAGAAGCTGGTTCGCGAAAACTATGACCAGGCGTGGTCAATCGTTCACTATCTGGTGCATGGCGAAGATGGCCGGCATCAGGCCGCGTTTGCCAAGTACATCGAAGCGCTGGGCAAGGGGCAGCCAGCGGCCAAGGCTTGGCGCCAAGCAGGATTGCCCGAAGTCAATAAGCTGGAACAGCAATGGAACGCCTGGTGGCTGGCGCAGCCCCCGAATCCGACGGCCGATCAATACACCGAGGCATACGCACGGACCTTCGCCAGCTATCTGGCCCGTGCCGCGGGCCAGCATCAGAGTTTCAACAGCTTCGATCAATTCGCCAAGGCGGCCCGATCGGGCAAGGTGCGCACGGCGGCCATCCGCAACGGTCTGCCGGCCGATTCCTGGCTTCCGCCTCGCCTTCTCAGCGACGACATCGAAGCCGCGACGAATTCGGGTGTCAGATGGTCGATCCAGACCGCTCCATCAGGTGGCCGCGGCGTGATGGCGGATTGCCCGGATGGGGCGCGAGTGACGGCCAGCTGTGTTTTCAAAATCGGTGAGCCGGCGGAAGTGACAGGTAAGATTATCGCCGGTGGGGCATCGAAGAGCCGTGGGAACTGATTCGGGTTGTTTTCGCAAATCGCCGTGGACGTGCTAAAATATAGCTGCGAGTTAAAGGGATTCCCATGTCAATTGTTTCGACGAAACCAGTCACTGCCGAACAATTACTTGAGATGGGAGACATCGGAACGTGTGAACTTATTGATGGGACGATCATTCACATGGCTCCATCAGGATTTGAGCACGGGGACATTTCTGGTGACATCGCTTTTCAACTCAACGGATTTGTGCGTCTGCACAAGCTCGGTAAGGTGCTAACGGCTGACGCGGGGTTTACGATTCGACGCAATCCCGACACCGTGCGTGCGCCAGATGTTTCATTTGTTCGCCGCGAACGCTTACCCCGGCGAGGGCACAAGGGCTACTTTGACGGAGCACCGGACCTTGCGGTAGAGGTGATTTCGCCTTCCGATCGTAAATCGGAGGTGATCGCCAAGGCGAACGAGTGGCTTGCCGCGGGAGCGCAATCCGTTTGGGTCGTTGATCCGTCGAAGAAATCGATCGATGCGTATCGCGCGGGCGGCGTGGTGACGCACTATCGATCGACAGACCTTCTTGCCGATGAATCTGTCTTGCCTGGTTTCAGCCTGTCGGTCGCCGAAGTTTTTGGCGATGAGTGAAACGCAGGTGATGAGTGCGTTGAGTTTAGTCAACGGCTCGCGCGGCGGGCGATTTTGAATCCAATCGTCGTTATTCCCAGCACAACAAGCGCAACGCCAATCGATAGCATCACAGCTCCCTGGATGGTGAAAATCTCGCCGCTTTTGATTTTCGCCAGGGCGGGCAGAACGATCGCCATGCCAATTGCGATGACAGCGATACCAACCAAAATCCAGCGCAGCATAATTTGCTCCCGCGGTGAACTGAAATGGTAGAACAGCCGCTCCGCGAGCGGCACGGATTGCGTGAGTTCTTCACGAAGGATTTCAATGTTGCCAAAGCGAGCGAGGGCGGCGTTGAGTGCGTCGTATTCGCTGACCGTTGCGTTCAGTTCCTGTTCGTAGGCGCCGAGCAGGTGAGCGAGTAATTCTTCGCTCATGGCTTGTTTCCGGCGCGCGCTGGCGGCGATGGGATCGATCGTGAGTTGGACCTGGGTCGCGAGTTTCTCGTGTGCCGGTTGATCGGTCATGTTGGTACCCCCATGATTCCGCCGATGACCTGCGAGAACTGCTGCCACTCGGCCCGGCTTTTGGCCAGGGCGCGGATGCCCTTGCCGGTGAGTTGGTAGATCCGCCGGCGGGCGCCGCGGCGACCGGTGGTTTCGGCTTCCCACTCCGCCTTGACAAGGCCGGCGCGTTCGAGGCGATAAAGGGCGGGGTAAAGCGAGCCTTCCTTCAGACGCAGCAAACCCTGGCCGGCACGATCAAGACGGCGGACGATTTCCAGCCCGTGCGCTTCACCCGATTCAATGACCGAGAGCACGAGTCCCTCGAGGTGGCCGCGAAGCTTGTCACCACCAATGTCTTGCATGTCTTTATATATAGACAGCCTGAAATAACACGTCAAGCAAAATTCGTGCGATTAGATGTGTGGCTTTATTTCCCGTCTGAATTGCGGACGCCGGTGGCCGCGGCGTTGGAGCGGATTTCGCCGTCGAGTTTTTCGATCTCCTTTTCCTTAACCTCAATGACCTTCTTCTCGCTGGTGATATCAACGCGAAGCCGGCTGTAGAGGTTCAGGTAGGAGTTGGCGACGAAGACGAGGGAAAAGAAGCTGACGATGTAGCCGCGAAAATCGTCGGGGTACATCAGCTTGAATCGGGTCATGATCAGGAACGCGAGCGTGACCCAGTGGCTGAAACAGTATTCGCAGGTGAAGAGGTAGAAGAATTTCCGGGTCAGCAGGGTCCGGCAGGTTTTGCTCTGGTTCATGCACCATTCGCGGGGCTCGCGAAAGATTTCTTCAAACACCACTGTCCGCGCGATGCTCGCGATGGGGATTCCAAGCAGAAAGAGGCCAACGA
>DAIRGS010000491.1:0-2609 GCA_036794395.1 Tepidisphaeraceae bacterium
GCTCGGAGACTCGAAAACAGCAAGAATTCCGCTGTTTTGAGCGCTATTCAATTACGTCTTCAAATAATGAGGAGTCCGGGCCATGAGCAACCTGACGGCATCTGTCGGCGAAAAAGGAAGTAATCATCACAACGATGTTCTGAAAGTGCAGTCTCTGCTAAAAGCGAAAAAATACACCCTGGGCGTCGTGGACGGAATATGTGGCGACAAGACCATCGCGGCCATACGCAAGTTCCAGGCGACGTTCCTTCACCACCCCGATGGGATCATCGAGCCGGGAAAGACGTCGTGGATGAAGCTTTCCACCCCCACGGGGATCCCTAATCCGGCTTTGAGCGCCTGGAGCGGTGACAGTTCGCAATGGCCCGAAAGCAAAAAAATACAAAGCCTAAACCCGTTGCTGCGCCCGAAGGTTCAAGCAGTATTGGCCTCGCTGCGGACACGCGATTTCCAGCCCAAAGTCTTTTATGGCTGGCGTTCGGTTGCCGTGCAATTGCAGATTTACAATCGAGGCGACAGCAAGGTGAAGTTCAGCTTTCATAACGCGCAAAAACCCGACGGCACACCCAATTCATACGCCGCCGACATCATCGACGCTCGCTACGGCTGGAGAAAAGAGGCGGAAACGTCCGGATTCTGGAAAGCCCTTGGAGAAGAGGCCAAGAAGCAAAACCTCTACTGGGGCGGAGACTGGTCCAGCTTTCACGACTGGGCGCACGTTCAGCTGGTGCCCAACTCTCAACTCACACAGGTCAAGCACGCCAGCGGCCTTTGACCCAAGAAAAGGCATCGAAACGCGGATGCAGCTAACCCGGAAAATTCATGATTCACCGCAGAGCCGCGGCCTTCGGCTCGACTCGACCGAGCTCGTCGCGGGCTGAGGCTCAGGCTCGAAGAGACATCGCGGAGAAAACCGAGGGGAATGGGATGTGTGAGCTGCGCAATGTGCGCGATAAACTGATTTGCGATTTCGCAAGTAAGCTTTTGCCCCTTCTGCATTCTCTGCGTTCTCGGCGTCTCTGCGGTGAATAATTCGGGCTAAATGATCGTACGAGATACGGCGCTGATGCGGCGTCTTGGCGGCGGGTGAAATCGGTAGCGCGGCTGTTTGGCGAGGCGAGAATTGCAGCGATCTGAGAATCCGGGGTGGCGCGGGGTACCGCTCTACGCCCGGCGTGGGGGTCTTGCGCGGTGGGACGCGGCGTACGGGGTGGTGGCGGCACAGGGCGATTCGAGTGAGTGTTGCGTGATTCCGCACAGTCATTTAGTACGCCTTGGCGATCTGCAGGGCGCACTACAACTTCTGCCGGGTTCACTAGAGCGTACGGGCTATCATGTATGGGAATTTGGGGAACTGGTGGCGCTGATCGATTAGAATTCTGCCGTGCGCCGCCGCCTCTTTACCCTCACCGCCTTCCTGTCGCTGCTGCTGTGCGCGGCCACGGTGGTGCTGTGGGTGAGGAGCCACTTCGCCGAAGATGATGTCGCGGTTAACATACGCGCGTCGCCGCGTGCCCAGGGACCGGAGACAGTGTTGACTGCTGAGGCTTTGTCCCTCGATGGTGGGCTAAGCATTGCATTTGAGGACCAAAGTTGGCCATGGTCCGTGGACAGCGATTGGCATGCCTTCGGCACGCGCGCAGCTTGGCTTCACCGCGCCGTTCGACCCCATTCCAAATGGTCCGGGAGCGGGTGGCGCCGCTGGTTGTCGTTCAAAAGGAATTCGACAGGTGAAGGCGGGTCGCTATTTGTCTCCTACGTGATTCTCGCCGGTGCCCTCATCGCCATCCCAGCCTTACATGTAGCAATTCGCGCAATTCGATTGTTTAAGAGGACAGATCGACATCGTCTTTGCCCTACCTGCTCCTACAACCTCACCGGCAACACCAGCGGCGTGTGTCCCGAATGTGGGAATGCTGTGGTGGGAAAGACAGGGACCACAACGTGAGATGCAAGCTCTTCACTCTTGCCACTTTGCTATCGCTGCTGCTTTGTCTGGCCACGGCGGTGTTGTGGGCGCGGAGTTATTCAAAGTCGGACACGTTTGGATCTTATAACAACGAGGGTCAAGATCGGACGGGAGAGAGTATCACGCTCGTCACGCGCGCGTACGGGGTTTGTGTCGACTCGGGCGGGCTTCTGCTGTTTGCGCTCCGCCGCCACGCCCGGCTTGACCTGACGCTCGAAAGCGATCGCGTGCGATGGATGCAGAACCAACCGATTCCCGGGCGGCAGTTTAACCACCTGAGCGAACATCCCTCGAGCTATCCGTTCATGCCGGAGTATGGCGGAGTAAGGGCACTCGGATTTGGAGTGATGGGTGGACGCCGGACGCCGCCGGTGTGGGGCAATATGATCCATAATGACGCGTTTGTGGTGCTGCCGTTCTGGTTCGTGGTGATTGTTTGCGCGATTGTCCCGCTGTTGCAGTTGCGCGCCATCTACACTCTGCATCAGGCAAAAAGGCTTTCGGAGGTGTGTCGCTCGTGCGGCTATAACCTCACCGGCAACACCAGTGGCGTGTGCCCGGAATGTGGGATGGCGGTGGCGGGGAGGCTAGTGCTCTGTCACACAATGATTTTAGGGTAGACCGACTTCAGCTTGACCCG
>DAIRGS010000214.1:0-12320 GCA_036794395.1 Tepidisphaeraceae bacterium
GGCCGGAAACGGATAGGCCGCTCCTACGCCACCGCGCCACGTCTCGACTCTACCGGCGCTATATCGCGTGCGCGTGGTCTCACAAGCGGGAGCGTTCATCGGCGATCGAATTGCGTGAACCCGTCGTCGCTCAATTGCTCGCTTCCGGCGCCCTGGCGGACAAAAAAGAGGGCATTAATATACCTGTTGCACCACGCCGGCCCGGATCATTCTGCCATACTGCAAGCCACATAGACATTGCGCGGGGCGAAATCCAGGCGTAGCACTACGGCTCGACGTTTCATTGGAACGGGGAATCTCCCGAGACAGCCATGGTGGACGATGACATCGTTGTCAGGGAGCACATAGGCGGAGTAGCCGCCGGTCCCCCAGTTCAGATACACGCCTCTTAAAAGGTATGGCTTTGTACCGGACGTCGGTTGAAGACCCTGACCCGTCAGCGCTGCGGCCTCCCGCTCGGTTAGTTCCATGACGACTTGCGTGGCAAGGCGAGATTCGGCTTCGTACTCTTTTTCCTCGCTAACCGGACAAACCCGATCTTTGGCCAACTGCGTATCAAAGCTTCCTCGCGTCCCGCGAGGGGGTGGATTAAACCATGAGTTTGCAGAGGATGTGGCCCGATGATCTAAAAAGCAACCGGACAAGCTGCATAGCAGCAATGGTATAAATACACGTTTCATTTCTTTTTTGTCGTGTGTTGTTTCTTAGTGTGCGGTTCTTGTTTTACCACATCGGCCTTTCGCGTGCTCAGGATATCGCGTATGAGGTTGCGGAAGCGTTCCGCCGCGCTCGGACCTTCATTGAAGTCTTGCGGGCCTGTGCGGGGTGTTGCTGATACCATAATGACCATCAGCCGTTGAGCCCGCGAAGGGTGACTCCAGTTTGATACGCAGTCCGCCAACGTCCCGCTTCAAGCCATCCCACGCCGACGCCGAGGGCCATCCGGGGTCGCTTGGCCGCACGCGGGAGCGAAGCACTGCCGGAGTGGTGGTTTGTGCCCGCGCGAAGCTGCCCAGCCCGCGCGGAAGGAACTCTGGCAGGAACGGGATCGCCGCCGCGATTTTGAGCAAGTCTCTTCTATTCATCGACCAGACCGGGCATGAGGACTGGCATCGTTCGCCCAACTCCCAAACACATTATCCCGACTCGCTCCGGCATGACATGCAACACACGAGGCAATCTTCCCACTTTCAATTTTGGCGGGATCTTCGAAATAAAAGTATTCCCAATCCCCGTGCTCGGCATCAAACCCGGCGGCTCGCTTCACCATTCCGCCGACGCCCGCACGGGCGACTACGATGTTCCAGTCCTTGTCGAAATGCCTTTCTTCTTGCTTCTCTTTCACGATCACCGCTCCGACCGCGTAGTTACTTGCGGATTGCTTAAACGCATCGGCTGCCAGGTCATTCATGTAAATGCGAACCATCGTATTTGCATGTGGCCCCTCCTTTTTACGCGCCTGCTCAACATCCGCTTCCGAAACGCCACGGCAGAGAATCGCTAATTCCGGATTCACGTGAACCGGCTGAGGCGTCATGGATTTCATCTTCGTGTAGTCTTTTGCAATCTCCGCCACAATGGGAGCCGCAGGTTTGTCGTCCGCCAGTTCACGTCCGGCCATTGCAAGAAAAGCCACGAGGCACACGAGAATCGTTTTCATCGCAGTTCCCTTCGATTTAGCGATTCAAACAATCTCAATCGCAAAAGTCAGTAAATTCGGTTGTACCCAGTTTTCCCCCTCCCACTCAGACGCATGACGTATAATTTAGTTGCGTGCGAGTTGTATCAGCCCGTTATTCCACCCTTGAACCATGCCGTCGCAAAAAGTTCATTCATCCCGAGGTTTCCGTGTAGAGCCGCTTGAGAAGCGATTTCTTCTGGCGTCGCATCCGGTCACGCCGATGCCTGCGCTGAATCAACCCCAAGGTGCGCCCGGCACAGTTGAATTCGAACGCTTCGACACCGGCGGCGAAGGCGTTTCGTATCACGATCCCGCCGGTGCGCCCGACATTCAGCCATCCACCGATGCCGGCGGAACGTTGTACCTCGGCTCGACGGTTCCCGGCGAATGGCTCAACTACACCATCAATGCCGCCGCCACGACGACCTACACTTTTGGGATTCGCGTTGCCTCCGCGACTTCGGGTGGAACCATTCACCTCGAAATCGATGGCCAGAACGCCACCGGCGCGATCACCATTCAAAACACCGGCGGCGCGCAAAACTGGATCACCCTCAACGTTCCCAACGTGTCGATCAGTTCCGGTCAGCACGTCCTCTCGCTGGTGATCGACTCCGTGGCCGTGCCCGGCCAAAGCATCGGCAACTTCAACTACCTCCAGCTCTCCGATAATCCCGTCACGTCTCCGCGCACGCAGTGGTGGCGGGATGCGCAGTTTGGGATGTTCGTTCACTGGGGTTTGTATTCGCGGTTAGCCGGGCATTGGAATGGGCAGACGACCAGCAGCTTCGGCGAGTGGATCATGAATGATCTGCACATTCCGCTGGATCAGTACGCGCAGGTCGCCAATCAATTTAATCCCACGCAGTTTGATGCTGGCCAGTGGGTGCAGATCGCCCAGTCGGCCGGGATGAAATACATCGTGATGACGGCCAAGCATCACGATGGGTTCAGCATGTTCGATACATCGGTAAACACCTACAACGTGGTGCATGCCACGCCCTGGCATCGCGATCCGATCGCCGAACTCTCAGCGGCGACTCACGCGGCCGGCCTGCATTTTGGCGCATACTACTCCATCCTCAACTGGGCCGATGCCAACGCCAGCGCCGGCGGCATCAATACCTACATGCAGACGATGGAAACCCAGCTCAAGGAGCTGATCCAGAACGATCATCCGGATCTGCTCTGGTTCGATGGCGAATGGCCCGACTGGTGGACGGACGAACGCGGCCGCGAACTCACCGAATACATCCGCAACCTCAACCCGGTCATCATCATCAATAACCGCGTCGGCAAGCGTCTCGTAACCGATGGCGACTACGACACCCCCGAACAAACCATTCCCACCACCGAGCCCGCGGGGCGCTTGTGGGAATCGGCCATGACGCTCAACGATACATGGGGCTACAAAGACACCGACAACAACTGGAAATCCGCCTCGACTATTCTTGATGACTTGAATCAGATTAAAGCCGAGCACGGCAACATGCTGCTCAACGTCGGCCCGACCGGCGCAGGCGTCATCCCCGCACAAGCCGTTCAGATTCTCAAGCAAGTCGGCATGGCCCTCGGTGTTGTCGTCCCAACGCCCACGCCAACACCAACACCAACTCCTACTCCAACGCCTACGCCTACGCCCACTCCGACACCAACTCCAGCACCCACGCCGGACCCCACACCCACACCGGCTCCCACGCCGGTGCGGACGCTCACAGTCACCGCCGGTCACAAGGCAACATACACCGACGCCGCCGGTCATCTCATCACGGTGACGATGCGCGGCCCCGGCTCGGCCCAATTGGGCTTCGCATCGGCCGGCAACACAGATGTGTCTCAGATAGCGGTGAGCGGCGCTGGCAACCGCTCCACGCTGGGCGTCAAAGGTTCGACTTCCTTGGGCGCTATCACCATCAACGGATCGCTCGGCAGCCTGCTTGCGCCAACCGCCGACCTGCCCGGAGATCTATCGGCCACGGGCGCGCTGGGCCGGTTGCAGCTCCGCTCAGCAACGGGCGCGAACAGGATTTCGACGGCATCCCTCGGGTCATTGATCATCAAGGGCGATTTCAGCGACAACCTCGAAGCCGGCACGATCGGCTCGATCAACATCGGCGGCGCCCTATCCGGCGCGTCCATTCGCGCCACGAGTTCAATTGGCTCGGTGCTCGTCGGTTCCGCAATCGCCAGCCAGCTTTTCGCCGGAGTGCGACCGGATCTCACGGCACTCCCGGCCACTGCCAACGATCTCACAACGCCTGCATCGACCATCAAATCGTTCGTTGTTCGATCGCACGGCTCATTCAGCGATACGCAGGTCGCCGCCGGCACGATCGGCAAGGCATCGTTGGGCGTTGTTTCTTCCTCCAACGCTTCCACGACGTTCGGCCTCGTAGCTCATCAGATTCGCTTCGTCAGCCAAATCATCTCCGGGAAAACAAAATCTTTCCGAAACCTGACCGCCACCACGCCGCTCACGTCCGACGTTGCCGCGCGGATTCTGTGAACATGGCACGCGAAAGATCATGATCCGTGTTGCTTTTGTCATATTTTGTCCATCTTCCAAAACTCGTGCGAACGATATCTAGAGTTTTAGAGTCGTAGTATATTTTAAGTTACGGGCCAACTCGCGGGTCAAGCCGGAATGGGAAACCATTCGACCCAGCCTCGGAAGTGATGCGTTCCGGTAATGACAATCTTTATGTCAAGCCGACTAGGCGCATTTGACGGCGCAAGGAAAGTGAGCCCAAACCCGTAGCCGAGATGAATGCCGTAGAGATCGCCGTTGCGGCGGCGTACCATCGGATCGTCTTCCGCCGTGCGGAGCGGGAGGATTTGCAAGGGGGTGCCGGAAGGCTTTTCTGCAACGAAAGTTTCTACGTCGTCATTAGACCATTTTATCGGGACCGAGTTGCCAAACTTGTCCATACGAAAGGGCACAAATTCACCGCTTAGAGGCCCCCCCGTGTTAAATGTACTTTCCGTGACGTCAATTGGCCCGGGCGCGAGATGTTCCACCCTGAATCGGGCAGCGATGTTTGACCATGCGCCCGAGGGGGCTAGCGAGTTGGGCGGAAGACCGGGAATCGACACTTCTATCTCGTAACGGGTCGCGATGGTAAAGGTACAGCGAAAGAACGCAGTGTTCCGTGTTAATTGGGTGGTTGCATCGAGAACGTGAGACGGCAGAAGGGTCGCGGTTAGTAGATCGTCCGAAGAATACTGCCTCACAATCAAATTCACCGGCGATTGATAGGAATGGGCGGGATCGTCAACCTTCACGCCGAGCGTTATCTTTTCGCCAGCCCTGAATGTGCCCGACGGTCTGCCGGGGAAAAACACGACGGAATACGGTGGGGTGAACGCGATCCGGGAGAGTAGGCATCGGCTTTCCAAGCTCTCGATAAAACCTCGCATATTGCCCTCTCGAATTTCATTCCGGCTTCGTTCATACCGCTGGCTTCGCGAGCGACTTCAGAATGTAATCTTACCCGACGCGATGACTAACACTAGACGACTGCTGAAATACCACGACCGTTTCAGGCCTTGGGAATATCCGCGGGCTGAAGAAGTTCTTTCAACGAACCGGCTGATCCAACCCGCGCGGTGGCGCGCAGGTGCTCGGTGAGTTGGGCGGTGAACGCCGCGACCCGGCTGGCATGTTCGGGCTGGTCGGCAAGGTTGGTCATTTCATCCGCGTCGGCGTGTAAATCATATAAACGAACAGTTTTTCCCGGCGTCGGGTTGGCAGTTACATATCCATCCTTGCGGGCCCGATTGCCGGCGCAATAGGTGAACTTCCATCGATCGGTGCGGATGTACGCCTCGGCGTTTTCGGAGTATTCGATGACAACATGGTCGCGGTGGGTGGCCGTGGGATTGCGCAGTAACGGCAGAATACTCCTGCCCTGGATTGCCGGTGAAACCGGGCGGCCGATCAAATCCAGAATCGTTGGAGCAAGATCGATTGTCTGCACCAGCGCGGTCGAGTGTGTGCCGGGCTTGATCGTTCCCGGCAGCCGCATGATCAGCGGCACGCGAATGGCGGGGTCGAAGCCGGAGTGTTTTTCGAACCGGCCATGCTGGCCAAGCAGGTAGCCGTGATCGGCCAGATAAACCACCAGCGTGTTGGCGGCTTGTCCTGATTGGTCCAGCGCGTCCAGAACCCGGCCGACCGAATGATCGAGAAATTCGACGGACGTGTGGTAAGCCGCGATCGAGCCACACTTTTCGGCTTCGGTCATATCTTTGAATACCAGCGGAACCTGCGCTGCATCGTCCGGTCCCAATTTCGGCGCGGCGAAGTCCGAAGGCGCATGCCGTCCGCGATATTCCGGCGGGAAATTGTAAGGCGAGTGGGGCTCATAAAAACTCGCCACCAGAAAAAACGGCTTCTCCCGCGTCTCCCGCATAAACCGCTCGGCCTGTCCCGCAAACCACGCCGCGGATGTGTCATTCTCCATGTAATCAAACGGCAAACACGCGCTATTGAGCCACACCTTCGCGGGATCCTTGAAGGGTCGCCAGGGCGGCTGCACCTTCACACCAGCGGGGATCGGCGCGCGACCGATTTGCTTGCGGAGCGCGTTAAACTCTTCGATATCGAGGCGATGTTCGAAACCGTGTTTTAGAGGGCTGTTGAAGTGCATCTTCCCGAACGCCGCGGTTTCGTAACCGGCATCGGACAATTCGTGGGCAAGCGTGCGCTCCGAATCCGGCAGCACGCTGGCTAACTGTGTAACGCCAATCGACCGCGGATACCGGCCCGTCAAAAACGCCTGCCGGGCGGCGGTACACACGGGTGAACAACAGAATGCGTTCTCGAACCGAATCCCCTCCGAAGCCAGTCGATCCAAATGCGGTGTCCGCACCACCCGATTCCCGTAAGTCCCGCAGACATAAGGCGCATGATCGTCAGCGACGATCCATAGGACGTTGGGTGGCTTAACTGGCGCGGCCTTAGAAGTTCCCGCAAGTGCCACAGACGCTGCCGCCCCGGCCGCGCCCGCCAGAAGGACCCTGCGAGAAATGGATTCCTGGTGCATAGACGTTCTCCCGTGTTTTTATTCCTGTCGCCTGGGCGCCGCACGAACCACCACTGCATTGAGGAAAGACCAAAACAATTAACCACAGAGGCCACAGAGAACACAGAGAACACAGAGAACACAGAGAAAACCACAGAGAGAATTTCAAAATGCCTCCGGAAGTCCCGCTCGCAGCGCCAACTTTCTTGTTCAGAATCTCCGTGTATGGCTCTGTGTTCTCTGTGCCCTCTGTGATCTCTGTGATCTCTGTGGTTAATTGTGTTTGTATTCTTCGTAGGTTCATGCCTGTGGTGATCGGATTTCACCGTGCGCCGGCGCAACGCGCAATTCATGCCGGTTTTTGTTGACGGATTGGTCTCACGGAATGTGAATCGCAAATTAATTTTAATTTGGGGAAGATTTCTGGATGGCAGCGGGACGGCATTCGGTAAAATTGTTGCGTAACGAGTCCCGCTGTGTGGGATTTAATGGCGTGAGGTAAGGGGGCAGAACGGAGATCCGGCATGGCAACCGTTTTCCTGATTGATGACGATATGGATGGATCTGAAGCAGTTGCGCAATATCTCGAGCGCGCGGGCCATGTTGTCAGTCAGTCTGTCGGCGGGCATCAGGCGCTGTCTTCGATCCCGGTCATTCTCCCTGACGTGATCATCCTCGATCTCCGCATGCCTCAAATGGATGGATTCACCTTCCTCCGGCGGCTGCGCGAAGATCGCCTCTCGGCCAGCATCCCGGCGATTTTGTTGACGGGCGTTTCCGATCCTGACCTTCACTGGCGAGCCGCCCAGGTTGGCGTGGATCGGGTGTTCCTCAAGGGTGATTGCAACTTGTCTGAGTTGCTTGCCTGCGTGGAAAGCCTTGCGGCCAATGTGGATGCGCCGCCATCTCCCCTCCAGCACACATTCTGCGACGAGTCCTTCGGCGCCGCGCCGGCCATCTAATTCTTCCCGCTATTTAGGATTTGCGACAGCTCACACTTTCTCCTTCGGGAGAAAGTGTGCAGCGTTTTCTGGGCGTAAGTGGCCCATTGGGGCGGAAGGTTCGCGTCGGAAAAAATGGCGCTTGCAGGATGAGAATTGCAGCGCTTGGAGAATCCGGGGTGGCGCTGAGTACAGCTCTACGCCCGGCGTGGGGGCTGTCGGGGACCGGGTGGGACATCAATTGGGGAAGTGGCTTGATGTGAATTCCACTTTTGACATGGATCGCTCCGTGTTGATGGGTGAGTGAGATCCTGCTCCGACGTGACCAGAGTCATACCCGTCACAATCCTCAAACCTTTCCACTCGTTGGCGGACATCCATTGGCTTTTTTTCCCTTGGGGGCGATCTCGCCCTGTGGGCTATGGATTCGGTCGATAAAGTGTGTGGAGGCTGATTTTGAATCAAAGTCGTAAATTGTCGGTTGTTGAACGTTTGGAGCTTCGGCGGTTGATGGCGGTGTCGGCGGGGGTTGAGCCTACGGCGGCCGAGCAGTACATGCTGGAGTTGATCAATCGGGCGCGGGCGAATCCGGCCGCGGAATCCGCTTCGCTTGGGATTGATCTCAATGAGGGGCTTGCGGCTGGAACGATTAGCGCGAATGTGAAGCAGCCGCTCGCGTTCAATCCGCTCCTGGTTGACGCGGCACGATCGCACAGTCAGTGGATGATTTCGCACAATACATTCGCTCACAACGAGGGCAGCGTCGATCCCGGGGGGCAGATGCAGGCGGCGGGGTATGTATTTGCGGGCAACTGGACCTGGGGACAGAACATCGCGTTCAGCGGGCAAACAGGCGGTGCGCCGAATGTGACGACGACCGTTGCCCAGGAAGAAAACGATTTGTTCATTGATGCGGGCATTGCCGATCGCGGGCATCGCGTGAATCTGATGAACGATTCGTTCAGGGAGATTGGGGTTGGCGTGGGGACTGGGACTTTTCAAGGATACAACTCGGTGCTGGCCAGCCAGGATTTCGCGGCCACGTCGGGGAACAGCTTTCTCACTGGCGTGGCGTTCACCAACGCGGATCAATCGGGGTTTTATGCGGTTGGTGAAGGTCTTGGCGGGATTACGATCACCGCAACGCGGGCTTCGGACGGTGCTGTGTTCTCGACGACCACCTGGTCGGCGGGTGGATACTCACTGGCTCTGGCGCCGGCCACTTACTCCATTACGGCCAGCGGTACGGGCATTGGCACGGTGAGCGGCGCTGATGTTGTGATGGGATCGCGCAACGTGGCGATGGACTTTACGCCGGGTGATTCACCGGTGCTGCCGGTTACGCCCCCGGCAGTGGATGCGAAGGGGATTGTGACGGGATTGATTTTCAAAGATCGCAATGCGAGCACGGTTCGGGAAGCGGGTGAGCCGGTGCTTGCCAAGTGGCGGGTGTTTGTGGATCTGAATGGCGATGGGGTTTATGAACCTTCGGAGCCGTCGGCGTTGAGCAATGCGCGCGGGGTGTTCAAGATCTCTATCGCGGCGGGGGATTACACGCTTAAGGTCGTTCAGAAGAAGGGGTTTGAAGCCACCGCGAATGCGGATGGTCAGGAGATCACCGTCAATTCCGGGGAGACTCTTCCCATATCACCTTTTAGCGAGCGGAATATCCCTGTCGTGAAAGCCGTCAAGCATCATAAGGTGCGACCGCTTTTGCAGGGGATGATGAGCTAGCGCAATATTTGCGCTAGTCGGAAGAACCCACCTGCGTGTGCTGGGGATGCAGTTGGTTAGCGGTTGGACCGCAGGTCCACCTCTTCTGACCGGGACGCAAGAGGTGGACCTGCGGTCCAAACCGCTAAACACGTTCGCAGCGCGATGGGCGCCGATTAACCACCGATTTGCCGACCGTCAACGAGACCTGCCCGTGTTTTCTCCCTGCGCCGGGCGTTGGGCGGGGCATGTTGCATCGCGGCAACATGCGTTACAGCCGGATCGTGAATGTCAGGGTGGCTGAGGGGAGCGGGGAAAACGTCTCATAATATCGGGATGGAGTTTGAGCCGTTGACGCGGGGGCTGGGGCGGGATAAAAGTCTCATTCGGAATTATCGGTACGCCGCCTTGTCGTCCTTTAAAGTTTTGCCGACGGGTCGGCGGGCGCGGTGTAGGTTTCCGTCACAATGATGACGAGCAAACCGAAATCGCTTGGATCACGGATGATCGCCTCCGGCCTTCTTACACTTCTTGCTCGTTCCCACCGATTAGCGTTGGTGATTTGCTGCGGTATTGCTTCGGCAACGCTTCTTGGCGCCAGCAAGCCTGAAACTTCAGTTCCTTTGACCAAGACCGTTAGGGCCGCTGCCCCGGTTATTCAGCATGGCTCGGTGGCCGAGAAAACGGTTGCCGTGGATACGAATCGGGAACTGCTCCAGGAAACCTCCACGGCCGCGATCGAGCCGGAAGTCGCGGCATTGAAGAACCACGAACATCACAAGACTGTCTGGATGACCGTGACGGCGTATTGCAGCTGCACCAAGTGCTGCGGGCCGAAGGCTCGCGGGCTGACCGCCAGCGGCCGGTCCATCGCCTACAACGGCGGGCAGTTTGTGGCCGCCGATACCAAGCTGTTCAAGTTCGGCACGCAGATTCAGATCCCCGGTTATGCCGGTGGGCAGCCGGTTGAAGTCATCGATCGCGGTTCTGCGATCAAGGGATACCACATCGACCTGTTCTTCGCCTCGCATGATCAGGCGCGGCAGTGGGGCAAGCGGTGGATGGCGGTTGAGGTTGTTGAGTAGAGCGTGAAGACGTGAAACGTGATGAAATACATTGCGGGTGAGTGGCGCCTGGCATTCGCCCTCACCCCAACCCGCTCGCGGGCAGTCGCCAATTCCGCTCGCTTCTCCCGGGGGGAGAGGGAGCAAGAGGGCGCGCTTCACGGTTAACATTTGGCTCAAAGAACGCGTCCCTTGCGGTTGCTCGAATCCACATCCGACTTGCTAGAATCATCGATCCATGTCGGACCCTTCGATTGAACAGTTGATGCAGATGGCGATGCAGTTTCAGGCTGCCGGGAAGCTGGCGGAGGTGGAAAGTGTGTGCCGGCAGATTCTGGCGCGGGATTCTGATTATACGCCGGCCCTTCAGCTTTTGGGGGCGCTGCTGGGGCATACGGGTCGGCATGAGCAGGCGGCCGAGGTGCTGTCGCGCTGTGTGCGGCTGGATCCCACTGACGCGGCGGCGCAATCAACGTTGGGCATCGCACTTCAACTGCTGGGGCATCCGGAAAAGGCCATTGAGCATCTGAGCCGGGCAGTGGAACTTCAGCCGCAGGCGGCACAGATGCAGTACAACCTGGGCAAGGCGCTGCGCGATCAAAAGCGCATGGAGGAAGCGGCCATTGCCTTTGGACGCACGGTTGAGCTGCAACGAAGCTTCTCCCCGGCCTGGAACAATCTGGGCAACACGCTGCGCGATCTGGGCCGGCTTGAAGAGGCGGTCACATGCTATCAGACCGACCTTGAGCTGCGGCCGAACAATCCTCACACGCTGCACAACATGGGGATTACGTACCGCGAATTACTGCGGTTAGCCGAGGCCATGCGGTGCTTTGATACGGCACTTACGTTTGAGCCGGGCTACAACGAATGCCGATTGTCGCGGGCGATGCTGTTGCTGCTGGAAGGGCAACTGCTGCGGGGGTGGAACGAATACGAATCGCGCTTCGATGTTCCGCGCACAAAGGCCCGGCGCGAGTATACCCAGCCGGCCTGGGATGGATCCGATCCTGAGGGCCGGACGATTTTGCTGTATAGCGAGCAGGGGTTTGGCGATGCCATCCAGTTTGTGCGATATGCGCCGCTGCTGGCGCAGCGGAACGTTACGGTGATTATTGAGTGTCAGCCGGAATTGCGGGAGCTGTTTGCTTCGTTGCGAGGGGTCGAGCAGGTGATTTGTCCGGGCGATGAGTTGCCGGACTTTGATGCGTATCGCGGGATGCTGAGCATGCCGCTGACGTTCGGCACGACGTTGGAAACCATACCGGCCGAAGGGCCTTATCTGCGGGCGGATCGGGCGAAGGTGAGGCGGTGGCGGAAAATCATTGAGCCGGGCGGATTGCGGGTTGGGCTGGTGTGGGCGGGGGCGGCGGGGTATGGCAACGATCGGAATCGGTCGCTGACGCTCGAACGTATTTCTCGATTTGCCCAAACGCCGGATATTCGGTTTTACGGCCTGCAAAAAGGCGATGCGGCTAAGCAGGCGCTCAATCCGCCGGAGGGGATGTCGGTGCTGGATCTTTCCGATGAGCTGCATGATTTCAGCGACACTGCCGCGGCGATTGAGAATCTGGATCTGGTGATTTCGGTGGACACGGCCGTCGGGCATCTGGCGGGGGCGCTGGGTAAGTCGGTGTGGTTGATGATTCCTTATTTCCCGGATTGGCGGTGGATGCTGGGGCGGGTGGATAGTCCTTGGTATCCGACGATGAGATTATTTCGGCAGGGGGCGCGCGGGGATTGGGATGGTGTGATTGATCGGGTGGCGGAGGAGTTGAAGACGTTTGCGCCGTAGGGGCGTCGTTCGAGATTCTTGCCCTATTTGACTGTGCGGGAGTCCGTGCCATTGCTTTCAAGTGGCACGGCCTTCCAGGCCGTGGACGGGGACGCTTCGGGT
>DAIRGS010000492.1:0-2605 GCA_036794395.1 Tepidisphaeraceae bacterium
TATATGAGCCATTCGCTGCCGGGCCAGCGGGTGGTTGCGAATGCGACGCATCGGCGGCAGGTGGAACAGCTTTGGGGATTGGCTGCGGGGACAATTGGCGAGCAGGCGGGGTATGACGCGGTGCGGATGTTTGATGCGTTGGCGGAAGGCGAGTTGAAGGCGATCTGGATCATCGGCAGCAACCCCGCGGCCAGCATGCCGAACCTGCCGAAGATTCGCCGGGCGCTGGAGCGGGCTGAGCTGGTCGTCGTGCAGGATGCTTATTTTCCGACTGAAACGACCAAGTATGCCCACGTCATCCTTCCGGCGGCGGTGAACCTGGAAATGGACGGGACATTCTGCAACAGCGAGCGGCGGGTAACCTTGATGGAGCAGGTGGTGCCGCCGCCGGGGGAAGCTAAGCCGGACTGGTGGTGGGTAAGAGAGGTGGCGCGGGCGATGGGATTCTCGGCGGGGATGAAGTTTGAGTCGGCGGGGCAGATCTTTGATGAGTTTGCGCGGACGACCGCCGGTCGGCCCAACGATCAGAGCGCGATGCATCATGAACTGCTTCGGGCAAAGGGGCCGCAGCAGTGGCCCTTCCCAGCGATGGGGAGATCGTCGGAGCGGCGATTTACGGATGGAAAATTCCCAACCGAAAGCGGGCGGGCGCGGTTCTGGGCTCGACGGCCACTGGATTCCATGGAAAAGACCGATCAGGAATTCCCGCTGGTGCTGACGACGGGCCGGGTGTTGAACCAGTGGCATACGCGGACGAAAACAGGAACAGTTGCGCAGCTGAATAAGATGGATCCGTCGCCCTACGTTCAGATTCATCCGGATGATGCGCGGGAGCTGGGTGTGATTGATGGGCAGCGGGTGAATGTGACGAGCCGTAGGGGTAAGTGTATGGGGGTGGCGAAATTGGATGATGGCACGCCGGTGGGGACGGTGTTTATGCCAATCCACTGGAACGAGCTGTGGGCCCGTGCCGCGAGCCCGAATGAGGCGACGACGGATCAAACCGATCCGATCAGCAAAGAACCTGCTCTTAAGTGCTGCGCCGTATCGGTTCATCCCGCAGCCGCCGGAAATGGGCACAGTGTGCCACGACCGTTGGCGGTGGCTGAGGCGGTGTAACTTTCTTAAGGAAGTGCGAGGCTCCTGCCGAGCGGATGTCTCGCGATGTGGGGCGGTCTGGCGCGGCGGGAGCCTCGCACTCCCATCGCATTATCCAGCGCCTGATTTGAACTTCGCCTTACTGTCGACTTACGATACCCGTCCAGGTTTGAGGACGCTGAGTGGACGAGGCATTTTTCGGCGGAGGCAACGATGAGGCGACTTTCCTTCCGGTTGTTTTTGGGCTTATGCTCCGTGATGCTGGCGGGGGTGGGGATGTCGTGTCAGGCTGGATCGAAGGATACGCCGCGAGGCGCTGGGAGCATGACGATGATCGGAAAAAATGAATTTGGAAAGTTGGCCGATGGCACGAGCGTGGAGCAGTACACGCTTACGAATAAAAACGGGATGGTCGCGAAGGTGATCAATTATGGGGCGATTCTGACAGAACTGGATGTGGCGGATCGGGCGGGGAAGAAGTCGGACGTTGTTCTTGGGTTTAAGGATTTGAAGGACTATGTGGAGCGAAGCCCGTTCTTTGGGGCGACGGCCGGGCGGTTTGCGAATCGGATTGCTAAAGGGAAGTTCAGTTTGGACGAAACAGAGTATTCGCTGTTTGTGAACAATGGCCCGAACAGTCTGCATGGCGGGAAGAAGGGGTTTGATAAACAGATCTGGAAGGCTGAGCCGGGGGAAACAAGCGATGGCCAGTCGGTGAAGTTCACGTATGTGAGCAGGGATGGAGAAGAAGGTTATCCGGGAACGCTGACGACGATCTGCACCTATACGCTGTCGAATGACAACTCACTGAAGATTCAGATCACCGCAACAACCGACAAGCCGACGGTTGTGAATCTGACGAACCACAGCTATTTCAATCTGGCCGGGGAAGGCAGCGGGACGATCCTCGATCACGAATTGACGATCAATGCTGATCGATATGTGCCGGTGGATGACACGCAGATCCCAACTGGGGAATTGAAGGCGGTGAAGGGCACGCCGATGGACTTCACCACCGCGCATGTGATCGGGGAACGGATTGGGCAGGTGCAGCCGGGGTATGACCACAATTATTGTTTGAATTCGCCCGGCGAGACGCCGGCGCTCGCGGCGCATGTGAAGGATCCGAAGAGCGGGCGGGTGCTGGAAGTGTGGACGACGCAGCCGGGCGTGCAGCTGTACACGGGGAATAATCTCGATGGAAAGCTGACCGGGCCGTCGGGCGGCAGTTACGTGAAGCATGCGGGGTTCTGCCTTGAAACCCAGCATTATCCGGATTCGCCCAACCGGCCAAACTTCCCCAGCTCGGTTTTGCGACCGGGCAAGAAATTCGATCAGACGACGATCTGGAAGTTCTCGGCTGAGTAAGAATTGACCGGTTCCTGGGGGGCAGGATTTTTCTGGCCGTTTTAGATGGGGCGGGCATGCTACTTTTATGCTGGGGCGGGCATTTTTCTTTTGGTGGGGCAGGCATTCTTTCCTGTCCCGAGTCTGCGAGTGCGGGATG
>DAIRGS010000493.1:0-2602 GCA_036794395.1 Tepidisphaeraceae bacterium
CCACAAAAGCGCGCCCCGTGCCACAAAAGATGGCCACACCCCTTGCGGTGCGGATACCAAATCCGCCCCACGCGTTCACACTCACGCGCGATCCGGGCGATGAGCCATTCATCGATTTGGCCGTCACCGGCGATGCGCAGTTCATTGTCACCTGGAACGAGCGCCACCTGACTTATCTCATGAAGCGAAACACGCCTGAGGGACAAGACTTCTGTAGCCGGTTCCCGGGAATAAGGATCTTGTCTCCGCCGGAGTTCCTCGCCGTCATCGAGCCCAAATCAGCTTAGGGTGGGGTCGCGTGCCACCCGAGGGGTGCTGCCTGCTTCCATAGTCGGGCGATTAGCAGTTTTCCCTCCGCGAGCGAAAACGCCCCCGTTTCTGAAGCAACATTCACCTGAAAATATCCCGCATGACCTGCCGCGGCGAGGCGGGCTTGATCTTTTTGGCGGCGTGCTCTCGGCGCGCCTTTCCGATTTCACGTTTTAGTTGAGCACGGCGTTCTTCGGTGGTGCGGTTCTGAAGCACTTCCAAAAGCGTCTCGCGCTCTTCCAGGCTGAGACGCTCGGTCGCTTCCAGCACATCGCTAAATCGAGATGATTTTCGCATTCTCACTCCTCTGGATGGCATGCCCGAATCTTACGAATCCAACGCGGCACTTGCCACCGGGGCCATCCCAGAACCCGATTCTATTCTCGTTTCCGATGTTTCGGATGCATTCATTTGATGTCGCGCCATGCGGGAATAGGCATCGGAACTGGCGAGCAGTTCGTCGTGGCTTCCCTGCGCGACGATTCGGCCACCTTCCATGACGTAGATACGGTCGCAGTCGGCGACAGTGCTCATGCGGTGACTGACGAGGATAATGGTTCGCGTCCCCTTTAATTCACGGAGCGTTTGAGTGATCATCTGCTCGTTGTGGGAATCGAGGGCGCTGGTGGGTTCGTCGAGGACGAGGATGGGGGCTTCGGTGGCCAGGGCACGCGCGATGCCGATGCGCTGGCGCTGGCCGCCGGAGAGGTTTTGGCCGCCTTCGTGGAGTTGGGATTGGAATTTCTGGGGGAGCGAATCGATGAAGGCTTCGGCGCCGGCCAGCCGGGCGGCTTTGCGGATTTGTTCTTCGGTGGCTTGGGGGTTTCCGTAGGCGAGATTGTCGAAGACGGACGCAGAGAGGATTGGGCTGTCCTGAAGGACCAGCGCGACGTGCCGTCGCAAATCGCGGACGCGTATCTGGCGGAAATCATTGCCATCCAGCGTGACTTTACCCTCGGTCGGATCGTAGAAGCGTGGAAGCAGATTGAGGAGACTGGTTTTGCCGGTTCCGCTGGAGCCGACAAAGGCCACCATTTCGCCGGGCTTAATAGCAACCGATACATTTCGCAGCACGGGGGTATCTGGACGATATCCAAAGCTGACGTTCTCGAGTTGCAGCACACGCGGCTGGCGGGGCAGCGACATGGCATTTGGCGCGTCCTTGATGTCCGGATCAATGTCGAGGACCTCATACACTCGCATCATTCCGGCCAAACCGCGCCGCAATTCGGTTTCGCTGCCACTGAGGGCTTGGAGAGGAGCATAGAGTTGGGCCGTGACGTATTGGAAGAAGATGAACAGCTCGCCAACCCTGAGCGCACCTGTGGGACGCGTGGCGAGGTATCCGCCCACGCCCAGGATTAGAGCCGTTCCAACACCGAAGCAAATGCCGAGCACGCCCCAATACACCATGCCCTGCATGTGCATTTTCACCCAGCCGTCGCTGCTACGGCCCACATCTTTACGAAAGCGATCATACTCATCACCCTCGCGGCCGAATGCCTGAACCAGTCCAACCGTAGCGACTGAGCGATGCACGGTGGTGGCAAGGTCCGCTTCGATCTGCGTTGCCTTGATCGAGGTTTGAGTCAGCACCCCGCCATATTTCCGAATGGCCCAGAACAGAAACGGCGTAATCGACACCGCAACCAGGGTCAGTTTCCAGTTCATTGAAAACATGATCCAAGCCATGAACACCAGAGTGATGCTGTTAACGAGGATGGCGTGACACACGTTAAAGGCTGAAACGAAGCCATTGGTGTCGGAACTCAACCGATAAATCAAATCACCCTGGGCGCGGGCATGATGAAAGCTGAGGCTGAGACGCTGAAACTGGCGGAACAGATCGCAACGAACGCGCAGCAGGCCATTGTACCCGATCCGGATCTTATAAAATCCCTGTCCCAGCCCCAATGCTTCGGTCATCAGCCGGAGTATGAGAAACGCCGACGCGAGAACGACGATTTGCCCGACAACGTTCGATGGAGCAATGCGGGCGAAAATGTGATAGGGCAGCGTGTCGGCTGGCTTATGATACAAGACATAATCAAACAAAATCGCCAGGGGAAATGGTTGCGCCAGGCTAGCGAGGGTCGTAAGGCCCACCAGGATTACCGACATGACAATCCTGCTAAAATCTTCGCGGAAATACTGCCAGGCGCGCTGATAGGCTTGACTGAGCATCATGGGAAGGTAATTCGGTTCAGAATTGCGATTGGGTAAGTCGCTGGAAATTTTCCCTCACCCCAACCCTCTTCTATGAAAACCCGTTCCCGGTCAAGCCCGTTTTCTC
>DAIRGS010000215.1:0-12243 GCA_036794395.1 Tepidisphaeraceae bacterium
CACACGCCCCCTCCCCAACCCTCCCCCGGCGTACCGGTGGAGGGAGAAGAGGGTCGCCGAAAGTGTCACTCACCCGTTAGCGCCTGCGTTCTCCATTGCCGAGGATGCTGAGGACAAAGAGGAACAAGTTGAGGAAGTCGAGGTAGAGCGACAACGCCCCGCTGATCGACATGCGAGCCGCCAGCGCGGGATCGTTCTGCGTTTGTAGGGCGATGATTTTCAATCGCTGGGTGTCGTAAGCCGCGAGGCCCACGAAGACCGCGACGCCCAGGTAGTTAATGACGACGGTCATCCACGTGGGATGCCAGAAGATGCTGACCACCGACGCCAGGATGATTCCGACGAGGCCCATGAACAGGTATGCACCGAGGCTTGTCAGGTCGCGTTTAGTGACAAAGCCATACAGGCTGGTTGCGCCGAACATGGCGGCAGTCACGAGGAATGCGGTGGCGATCAGGGCGTGGGCATAGAACAGGAGGATCACGGAGAGTGTCACGCCGTTTAGCGCGGCATATAACAGGAACAGAGCTGTCGCCGCGGTTGGGCCGATGCGATTGATTGACCCTGCCACCATCCAAACTAACGCGAGCTGGGCAATCACGAGAACAATGATGACCGGTCCGCGGAAGATGTTCCGCATCAACTCGGGCTGTGTGGAAACCCACCACGCCACTGCCGCGGTCAATCCCAGACCGGCGGCCATCCACGCGTAGACGGCGTTGAAGAATCGCGCCACTACGCCGGCATCCACATCCTGCCCATAATCCAACGGGCCAACGTCCGGACGAGGGAAAAAATCTGGAGTTCTAGACATTTGAAGATCCTTTCAGAAAAGCATCCGTTGCTCATCGTAAGCGACCGCCCATGCCTACTTCCACAGGCGTGTAAACACCGGCCCAAATTAGAACCGGGCGGGACCAACTCGATTCACAGACCCGTCTCAGGGCTCGACACGCCAATATCGAGCCCTAAATGCAGGTGCGCGATTCCGCGCTTCGTGGCATGGGGCTTCCAGCCCATGATTCAGGGAGTTGACCACCGGCGACGGGTTAGATGTGGGAAAACCAAGTTTCGACAATTGGACAACCTTCTGAATCTACCCCCGGAAAATGCCCAACTCCGGCAAGTTGGTTTTCCCACATCCCACCGTCGCCGGACCCGTGGCTGCCCCAAACACGGGTTAGAAACCCGTGCCACTCAAATGCAATGGCGCGGAATCGCGCATGGTCGTTTAGTCCAAGTGAATCTATTCCGCTTGTAAGGCGACCGCCCTCCACGGTCGATAGAGAAAATATGGTGGAGTTCTCATCGGACTTTCCGTTTAAGCGCCGGTCGACAGACCGCGTGGCTCCGGCGTCCGATAACATTCAGCAGGCCGTTCCGGTTCCGCCCCCTGTGGCCGAGCCTGTGGTTACTCCCGCAATTCCTGAAACGCCCTTGCCGGCCCCTGTCCCTCAAAAACCCGTAGTCGAGCGGCGGAAAGTTCTTCGAGAGAAGATGATCGCTCCCGGATTAATTCACCTGGACAGCACCAAGGGCCCGCCGATAAGGGTGAGCTTGATGGATATTTCCATTGCTGGCGTCCGATTCTCGGCGCCTCGACCTCTGGATCCGGGTGACAAGCTTCAGATTCGCGTGGAAGCCGGGCCCTTCCGGTGGACCACACGGATGCGCGTCATCCACTGCACCCGCACGCCCAACGCGGGCAACATCATCGGGTGCGCCTTCCTCCGAACCGAACTCTTGAGGCCGTGGCCCATCGCGGCTTGAGAATTCGATTAAACACGAAGGCACGAAGACACAAAGAAATGCAAAAGCAAAGAGACGTCAAACATTAAGTTTGGCGTCTCTTTATTTTTCTTAACTTCGTGTCTTCGTGCCTTCGTGTTTAAGTCTGATATATGTCTTACCAGTCGATCTTCGCCGGGAAGTATTCAGCGATCAGCTCTTCATAGAAGGGCCGCAACTTTTCCACGCTCGGCTTTTCCTCGCCCTTGGAATAGAGATCGTACGGGTTGAACTTCCGCACCCACTGGAACATCTTGCGGTCCTCATCGTTCATGAGGTGGGTGTACCCGTGCTCCTTGTGAGCGGCATAGAACGAGTGATAGCGGATCATGTACTGGGCTTCGCGCGGCAAATAGTCATTGGTTACATGGAACATGTATTCATCATGTCCCCATGACAAGATGATTTTGTCGAAGCCGCAGCCCTGGCTGAAGATGCCGCATGAGGTCTGGTAGGCCGGGATCTGGTAATCGGGGTTGGCCGCGAAGAATTCGGGGAATACGACCTTGTCGGAGTAGCCGCAGCCTACCGGAAAGGTATCGCCCACCACCGCCCACTGCGGCTCGCCGCGGAGGCAGAGGATTTTGCCCAGGTCATGAATGAGTCCGGTGAGAATCATCCAGCGCGGATGGCCGTCGCGGCGGATGGCCTCGGCGGTTTGCAGGAGGTGTTCGATCTGGGTGAGGTCGGTATCGGGATCGCTGTCGTCGACCAGCGTATTGAGATACTCCATCGCTTCCCATACTCCCATCTTCTGGCGATCCAGGCCGAGGAACTCGCGGTGCTTGGATTTAACAAAATCCAGCGTCTGATGGGTGTGGTTGAGGCGGTAGAATTCCTTCACGCTCGGGCGGGCTTCGGCGCGGTAGTCGCGGAATTTTGCTTTGTCGCGTTTCCACTTGGCCTTCTCGACATCGGTCTCGGCGCCCACGGCCACCAGTTCAGCGGATTCTGACTCCGGGTAGCGGTCCTTCAAAAACTCTTCCCAGTGGTCCAAGTCTTCGAGCGGGTTATTCGAGTCGATGGAATTCGCCGGGCGCGACATGCGTTGCCTCCGAATATGAAGGATGGGTTAGGAGCAGATAGTATAGCCGTCACCCGGAGAAAAATGCACGTCTTGTTTTAGCCCAGAAAATTCAGGACTCACCACGGAGGCACTGAGGACACGGAGAAATGCGAAGAAAGTCCATCTGTCAGTGGCGCAACGTACATCTCATGTGCCCTGATTCATGCGTTGCGATTTAGTCTTCTCCGTGTTCTCCGTGCCTCCGTGGTGATCAATCCGGGTGAGCTGTCGCAAAACCAACATAAAAACAGAGGCACGGCCCATTTAGGACCGTGCCTTGATGCTTATACGGACAAATCCGCGAGTGCCGTGTGGAGGCGTTTAGTCAAACCCTGTAATAAATACGTGGGTGATAACCCATCGGGAGGTTACTCCCGAGGTTCCAGCCGTTAGCTTCCCGTCTACGTCTCAACTGTACGAGCCTGAGAACCGCGGGCATGCGTCAGATCTGGCCGTTATCCCCTGGGGTTGCTTATCGGTTTAACCAAATGTGCCTTCAATCTCGAACACCGCAGAAGCATCCGTACTTGTTCCATTCTTATCGACCCAATCGTTCTGGATCGATCAGCGAATTATACGTACTGTCGAGCAGAATGGGTCGAGGAAATTTGCAATTTGCGATTTGCGAGTGAAAATTTTGGGACGAAGGCGCTTGACAAGTGTTAAATCGGTGTACCGGGATCATCATCTGAGATTTCAGATTTCAGATTTCAGATTTCAGATTTCAGATTTCAGATTTCAGATTGCTGCGCTGAAACCCTCCGGCATGTCATCCTGGAGCGCAGCGAAGGATCTGAGATTCGAATAGTTTTCCACAGGCAGATCCTTCGCTGCGCTCCAGGATGACAAACCTCAAATCTCAAATGTGAAATCTGAAATCTGAAATTTTAGAACGGCGGTTCTTCGCCGCGTTTCCACCAGTCGGCGGCGTCGGGTTTGCGGTTGCCTTTTTTCTTTTCCGGGGGTTTTGTGTCGCCGTCGAAGTCGGCCTCGTCGAAAGGCGTTTCGCCTTCGGGCTCTTCGTCGTCGCGCACAATGCTCGCCAGCTCCAGGGCGAAGATCGGGCTTACCTGCTTGAGGAGGTTCGCATCGTCTTCGGTGAAGGGGCTGCGTTCATCACGGAAGAAGATCAGGGACGCCAGTGATTCACCGAGATACGTGCAGTTGACGCCGAGGATGTCCTGGCCCTTGAACTGCTCGATCTCTTTCGAGGTCATCCGGTCGGTGAGTTCTTTTCCGGAGATATGAATGAGATTGCTTTTGGCCGCGAGGGGCACGAGCACGCGCTTGGCGGCATCGGTAACGACCGCATCGCCGGCGATGGTGTACTTCATATAGGCGCCAAGCTGGAACGCCCCATCATCGGCCGCCAGGTAAACGGCGACGTTGGAATAACCGATCTGCCGCAGCAGCCAGTCCATTGAATTGCAGAGGTATTGCTCGAGATCTTCAGCGTTTTGAATGTGCTTGCGGAAGCCTTCTTCGATCCGCACCGAATCAAACTGCCTGGAGAGTTCGCCGTAGGCGCCGACCAGGTCGTTGCAAAGCAGGTCGACTTTCTTGCTGATCATTTTGCGCGAATCGTTCAGGCGTCGCACCGCATCCCGCAGGCGATTGACGCGGCGTTCGCGCTTGAAAGATTCGGCCTGACGTTCGATGGCGGTTTGAACGCGCTCGACAATCTGGGTGGCAGAGAACGGCTTGGGCACAAAATCGATCGCCCCGCCGCGCATCGCCGAGATGGCCCCATCGATGCTGGGCTGGCCGGTCATTACGATCACGCTTGAACTTGGCTGGCGATCGCGCAGGGCGGCCAGAAGGGTCATCCCATCGCCATCGGGGAGATGAACATCGGTGACCAGCACTTCGATTGAATCGCTGGCCATTATTTTTTTCGCTTCTTTTATGGACGAAGCCACAACGACCCGGCAATCCAAATGCTTGACGACCATGTCGCGAACCAGCTCAGTGAGCTCGGGCTCGTCATCCACGATCAACACCCGCGGCCGCTGGGCCGTCTGCGCTTTGGACTGTGTTGCAACTGCCGGCATGTTCTCCCTTTCCTGACCACTTGCGATCGTGCGATCCAAAAACACGCACAAAACCACAAGCTGCATTTTCTCCGACTACGGGCTGACCGCCTTGCGAGGCTCGGCTTCCGATTGCCCTTGAGGCGTGGCCGGCATCTCGGCCGCCACCGGAAGCAAAATGATCGCCCGTGTTCCTTGTCCGCTCTGGCTCTCCAGCCGGATCGAACCTCCACTGGCCTCGAGCCACCGCATTGCCTTGGCCAGCCCCAGCCCGCGCCGGCGTCCTGCCGGTTTGGCGCTGAAGAATGGGTCGAAGGCGCGCTTGGCCGTGTTCTCGTCCATTCCGTGGCCGTTGTCAGATACTGTTAGCACCACGCGGCCCGAATACGGGTCGTGGGCGGCAGTTATCCTGATCCGACCTTCGCGAGGATCGGTGGCCTGGACGGCATTTGCCACCACTTCCGCCACCGCCGCCGCGACTTGCTTCGGATCGACCAGCACCTGGGGGAGCTGGCCAACGATCACTTCAATTTGCCTATCGGCCGGATCTGCGTAAACCTTAGCTCCGTGAATCCCCTCCGTCACAACGTCCGCCAGTACCACGGTTTGCACGGCTGGCGGCACGGGCCTGGCGAAATCCATCAGCTCGGTGATGATCGCGCTGAGCCGGTGCGATTGCTCGAAAACCAAGCTCGCCGAGGCTTTCAATTTTGGGTCGGATAATTGGGCGGCCAGCAACTGCGAACGGCCACTGATTACCGCCAGCGGATTGTTCATTTCATGAGCCGCCCCCGCGGCCATCTCCCCTACCGTAATCATGGTGCGGCTTCGCAAAATTTCGGCCTGGGCGTTTTGCAGGCGTCGATTCGCCTCGGCCAACTGCTCCGAAAGCGTGCGGGCCTCTTCGCGGATCTGCGCGGTTCGCAATGCCAGGCTCCAGCCGCTGCCGATAACCGAAACTTCCTGCACCTGCGGGCTGAGCCGCTGCGCTTCACCGCGCTGCCCGCCCCACAAAACGCCGCCGATGCATTGGCCATCGGCTTCAAGGCAAATCCAAAACCGCTGATCGTGCGGCAAGCGCGGCGAAACCGCCGCGACAAACCACGAAAGATCGTCGGGAACCGGATTCACCGGTCCATCGGCGGCCGGGGGTTTGCTGGGGCGCTTGTCGGTGATCTCTTTTGGCGCGGGCGACCCGTCCGTTGAGGACTCTGCCAATTCGACTGGCAGGTCAATCAGCGAACTCTCAACGACCGCTCCGTTTTGATCACAGATGATCGTTTCTGCAAACTGCTGTCCAGGAGGGAGGGAGAAGGCGACGACAACCGGCACATTCAGCACGCCGATCGCGGTCTGCCCGATTGCCTGAAGCACCGTCTGCGGCGGGGCGTCGGCGCGCAGCCCGCTTTGAAATCCGCTGAGCGCCTCGAAGAATTTTGCCCTCACTGCCAGCCGGCGATTCTTGATTGCCAACTGCCCGCTGATTCGCCCGAGTTCTTTGTTTGCCTGCGAGAGCGCCTGTTGATAGAGCTCCCCCGAGCTGCTCTGTCCCAGGCCCAGCGCTCGGGCACGCGGCTCGATCTGCTGAACGAGCCGTTCCATCGCCTCGGTCACTTGGAGTGGCGTCAGGCCGATGGCTTCGAGCAGCGATTGCCGGGAGACGCTGAAGGTGTAATTCCCGCTGTATCCCAGATGCTGCTCGCGTACGAGCATGTCGGCAAGGGTGATCAGATTCACCATTCGGGGCTGGATTACATTGGCAGGCAGCGCCTGGGGCGATTGGCCGTGCAGCCATGCGCAATCGCGCACCACCGTGGGCAATGACCAGCGCTCGGCTAGTCGCTTGCCGACCACCATGTGATCCAGGCCGATGATCGTTCGCTCAACGTCGGCGATGTTTCCGCGCAGCAGATCCGCCGCCTCGACGACCCGGCTAAAACTCTTGGGGAGGATCGTCTCCAGCGCGATTTTCCCCAGATCGTGGAGAAGACCGCAAATAAAAGCTTCGGAGGGATCCGGGAACCCGGGACTCCGCCGTCCGCCCGCCCCACCGGCCAAGGCCGCGGCAAGCAGTTCCGCGCAGCAAGCGGTAGCCACGCAATGTTTCCAGAAATCGTCGCGACTGAAATGCGGCGCCCGCCGTTCCGAAACGCTGCCGAATGATTGAAAAACTGAGATCGCCAGAACGGCGCTCCGCACCGCTTCAAATCCAAGGAGCACGACGGCGCGTTCTATCGATTTGACTTCCCCATGAACGCCGACATCCGCCCGATGAACGAGTTGCAACAGCCGGGCAGTGAGTGATGGGTCGCTGCTGATTAATGAGACTACTTCTGCAACAGAAGCTTTCTCATCCGCGGTAAGCTCAAGCAACCGCACCGCAACAGCGGGCAACGTCGGCAAATCCTCCAACTGCTGGAGGACGAGTTCGACGCGTTTTTCCTTTAGATCAGCCATGAAGGCGGCGATCAGGCATATTAACCAACACGCCAATGCAATCGCATTGGCGGTGGTTTTGGTCGTTCAATTTTTTATTCGACCGAACAGCGTTACACCGTCAAAAGTTCACCGATGCGCTCAATCAACTTTTCAATGTTGAACGGCTTCTTAACAAACTCGTCCGCTCCGGCCTTCAGGAGCTCATTGATCTCATCCTGATTAACGACACCCGACACGATCACGATCTTCATGTGCTCGAAGTTCGGGTTCTTGCGGATCGTCTGGCAGACGACGTTGCCGTTGATGTCCGGCAGCATGTAGTCCAGGATGATCAGGTCTGGAACGAATTCCTGCGTCAGAACACCGGCGTCGTAGCCCGTCCCGGCGGTTTTGACCTCGAATCGGCCGTCGCGCTCCAGGACGTCCACGAACAACTCCACAATTTCCGGGTCATCGTCCACGACAAGCACCTTCTGCTTGCCGCTGTCCAATGCATCCGGCGGGATGTTGTTGTCCTTCATGAAGGCAATCAACGCGTCCCGGGGTATCCGACGGAACCGGCTGCCGGGCACGCGGAATCCCTTTAGCCGCCCGCTGTCGAAGCAGCGAATGATCGTCTGCTGGGACACCTTGCAAATGTCTGCTGCTTCGCCCGTCGTGAAAACCGTCTTCATAGATTACTCCGTAACGACATCCGCCCTTCGTCCGTCAAAGGCGGTGGGGATTACTTCACCGGCAACCGTTCGCCGGCTTCCCCATCTTTCCCATTCAACCATCGGTTTTGGCCCAACGCAACTTGAGCGTTGTACGCGGCATCAATGCTTTCAGATGTTTATCGAGCCGCGAGATGAGGTGTTTCCCGAAGGACATTATCGGCCCATCGGGGAGATAGGCAAGCTGGGAAAGATCACGAAGTGAAATTATCGTAAGGGCATGCAGCATTTGATTTTGTGTTGAATTTTGCCCCGGCCAAAAAATGAAAAAACCCGCTGACGGCGAGTCAGCGGGCTTATCGAAATAATGCAAAGAGGTACAGATTATCGATAGAATTCGATAATCAGATTCATGTTCACTTCAAACGGGACATCCTCAGGCACGGGTAGAGCCTTGACCGTCGCCGTCAACTGTGCCGGATTCCACTCCAGCCAATTCGGCACGTTATGCCCGGCACCCTGCTCCATATTGTCTCGAAGAACCTTGTGGATTCCTTCTTTGAAGGCGATCGTCATGCCCGGCTCAACGCGAAAGCTGGCAATGTCGGTCTTCCGGCCATTCACCACGACATGGCCATGGGCCACAATCTGCCGGCAGGCCCAGATGGTCCGTCCCACGCCCAACCGACGCAGCACGTTGTCCAACCGGCACTCGAGGATCTGAACCAGCGTGTTGGCGGTATTGCCCTTGGATTTCTTGGCAATATCCAGGAACTTGCGGAACTGCCGTTCAAGCATTCCATAGTAGTAGCGAAGCTTCTGCTTTTCGGTCAGACGCACGCCGAACTCGGTGGTCCGGCGGCCACGATAGCCATGCATGCCGGGGAGCTGAAGCTCCTTGGCGGTATGCTTTGGAATGTCGGCAATGGGAGCGCCGACGCGACGAGACAGTTTAACCTTGGGTCCGATGTAACGGGCCATGAGAACCGCACCTTTTCCACGAGCCAGGCGTGAGCCACCAACTCGTCTCAGGACATGCGTCGCGGCGACTCGTTACCTGGGCAACTCGCCCAAGCATATACACGGTGCCGACTTACACGCGTTTTGCAGGGTGACATGGTTCTGAGGCATGCCGCCAAGCCCCGCCGCGGGAGCGGCAGGTGATCGGAAGTATAGCCATCGCACGGACATCTACAAGCGATCGTGATATGTGATGGGTCCTTTGATAATATGAGATTCCATGGCCACACAGATCGAAGTTCATGATCTCGGACTCACGATGAGCGACGCGTTGGATAAAGTGCGCCGCGGAGAGGAAGTCACCATTGCAGATCACGGGCAGGCTGTGGCCAAGCTCGTTCCAATTGAGCCGGACGAGCGCGTCTTTGGTGCGTTTAAGGGCCGAGTCGTTGTCGCCGACGATTTCGACGCGCCGCTTCCGCCGGACGTACTCGCGGAGTTCGAGAAATGAGGCTGCTGCTCGATACGAACGTTTTTCTTCGCATGATGACTGACGAAACGTTGTTATCGCCAGTCGCCAAGGCGGCCCTGGCGGATCGGGGAAATGAACTTTGGGTCAGCGCAGTGAGCGCATGGGAAATTGCCATCAAAACGGCAATTGGCAAGATTCGCCTGTCGGACCCGATCGAGCTTTTCATCTCTGATGGAATGCGGAAGGCGAAGGCCATTGAGTTGCCCATTCGCGCGGCCCATGCGGTTCGCGTCGCGGCACTCCCGCTGCATCACAACGATCCGTTCGATCGGCTTCTGCTTGCCCAAGCTCAAGTCGAATCTTTGACGATTGTCACGTCAGATCGCCAGTTTGCTCCCTACGGGTTGCCAATAATCTGGTAGAGCAGCCATCGATCGAAATCTCGATCCTGCTCGAGTTTTTTCGCTAACCTTACTGAGACTCTCGGATGGCACCAGCGTGCGCAGCAGACAATCGTAATCTGCCCCCCTACCGCTGAATGGTCGCGAGGTTCTTGATTTGCAGCGAGATCTCCCGCAGCCGGGCATTGACCTGCCGCAGCGTGGCGCAGCGCGAAACGATGATCAGCAGCACCGTACATAGCGCGGCGATGAACATGGAAGCGACGCTGCCGATGAACGTGGTGACGATACCTTGCTTCAAGGCGCGAGCGATGGCTAGCGTTTGGTCGTGGGTATCGGCATTTGACGGCGGAGCATTCATGCTGAGCTCAAGCTGATGTTGGCCAATCTGTGCCAGCATCGGCAAAACCGTCGACCACGGCAGCATCACGACCGCCATCCACGCGATCACACATCCGATCCCGAGAATCCATATCCGCCGGCGGTCGCGTCGCAACACATGCTCGGTTACCGCCCCAAGAATGCCCGAACCTCCTCAATACTGAATGCCGGCACCCGGCGATGAAGCACAGCATGACAGTTTGGGCACACCGGCCGCAAGTCCTCGACCGGATTGACCTCGTATTCGCCCCCGATCTCGGAGAGAGGCCGGAGGTGATGCACGTGGATGAACCCTTGGCCCACCGGCCCGTAGATCGTCCCGAATGAAAAGCCGCAGATGACGCACGCGGTGCCGTGCGTGGAGATGCAGAGCTGCCGGGCGTGCGGATCGCGCTCGTAGGCATTGACAGTAACCAGATAGCGCGCGCCCTCGAGCAGCGGCTGCGATGGATCGAGTTCGTCGGGAAGCGGATCGACGCACCAACCGAGCGCTCCGGTCGGGGCGTAGCTTGGTCGCGGCAGCGTAGTTCCGAGCGCTGACTCAACGTGCTCCAAGACCGCCGGTGAAAAACTTCGCTTGAAAGGCGACCTATGCTTGAACGATGCGGCGGCTTGGATGTACCGCTCGTGCGCATCGCGGATCGATGCGGGAAGGGACGGAACCTCGGCCGATGGCACGAAGCAGCTTCCCGACGGGACCGGCACGGAAGGATAGATTGGACTATCAGACAATTGGACCGTGAATGGGTGACCCCGGCTGAGATTCAGTGGCGACCGGAAGAAAAAGCGAGCCCCGTCCTCCCACAGCGTCAGCGTCTCCACTTGGCCGACGTTCAGCCGAACCCCGTGGGGATGCATCGTGACTTCCCACGAGGCATCTCCCGCGGCATTGGCAGCGCGCACAGAAGCCGCCAGATTTTCGGCCATCATCCGCGCTACTACCGCGTCCGGCCATAGCGACCGGAACAAGCGTGTTGCGCTACGCCGGTCATAGCGGTCGATTGCCGGGTTGAAATATTCCAACGCCATGATGCTCCCTTCAGTTACCCAACAATAATTAGACGCCTCCTCCGAACATCCCAAACCCGCCGTGTGGGTCCGTCCAAGATGCCCGCAGAAACGGACCAACGCCGTCACCGCAATCGGAGTGGCAAGATGCGGGTTGGACATCGCGGCTGCCTGCATGGACCGATCAAAAAAAGATCTCGGGACTGACGCCAAATCGATCTCGGATCGCGGCAATTGCCCGTTTGCTGAAATCGCGACGCCCAGACAGCATTTCCGACAAGTTGCTCTGACTCATTCCGATGTCTCTGGCCAAGCCGCTCACCGTCAGTCCATTGGCGTCCAGGAGATGGCGGACCACGCCCGCCGGTGACGTTTGCGTTGTATCGACCTTCAGTTGCGACGATCGCTCGTACTGATCGATCAGATCGGCCAGCACGTCCAGATAGTCCCACACCCCGCCGTCACGCGAGCCCTGGTTCAACATTGACACTTGACCCAGAACTTTCACCGCCTCGGCATGCTGCTTTTGATTCTTCAAGCGGCGAAGCGGAAGAGAACGGACCAGATTGAGATAGCTGTCCTTTACAGCAGATGATTTGATCGCGCGCATCGTCTAATACCGCCGTTTCCAACGATCTCTCGAGTATTCCCCGTGCGTCATGAGCTCCAGGACCGTAATCGTTTGAATTGGATAGATTACACCCGCAACCAAGCGGTACCGGTTCCCACTGACGTTGAACACGGTCACCCTGGCTCCCCTGGCCACGCGAACGCCCCCATCGACAGTCGAGTAAGTGCGCCTGACATCCTGAATTGATTGCCAACTTGCGCTTCTGACGACGACCAACCAATTCTCCAGCCATGATCGTGAGTCGCCGTGCTTCTGAATGAATCGAGCGATTGCCGGCTCATTGACGACCCTCATGCGCTATCTCATTATGGTATACTCCCGCGCTACCGTCAAGTTGCGAGCAAGCGATCGTCACCCGGGCCCAGGGCAATCGCATATGCGCTCAGTGGGAGTGCGAGGCTCCTGCCGAGCCGC
>DAIRGS010000216.1:0-12176 GCA_036794395.1 Tepidisphaeraceae bacterium
ATCCTTGACCGCCACCGAAGATTACCCCAAATCAAAGGCGTGACAAAGCACTAGCTCGCAAATTGCCGAACAAGGCTAGTGCTTTGTCACACAATGATTTTAGGGTAAATCGCTAGGGCTTTACCCTAATTTTGAAGAGTGACAATGCACTAGTCATGGCTTCGGTCAGCATGAGCAGTATGCAGGCTCAATGCTTCTGGCACGACTGCTTAATGAGAACATGCCGAACGTTGAAGCGGTGGTTTATAAGCATGCATGGCCGGAAGATCCCAAAGCATTTGATGGGGCGGCGTCAGTGATTATTTTCACCGATGGCGATCGCGGGCATCCGGTGATCAAGCACCGCGAGCAGGTTGATGCGCTAAGCGACAAGGGCGTCGGAATTGGTTTTATGCACTGGGGCGTCGAGGTGCCGAAGGGGCAGCCGGGCGATGATTTTCTGAAGTGGATCGGCGGTTACTTCGAAACCAACTGGTCGGTGAACCCGGAGTGGGTGGCGAACGTGACTCCGGCGGATGGGATAGAGGTCACGCGAGGCGTTCATCCATTTAGTACGAAGGACGAGTGGTACTTCAACATGCGGTTTCGTCCGAACATGGAAGGCGTGATGCCGGTGTTGTCGGCGGTTCCGCCGGACACTACCCGCAAAGGCCGTGATGGGATTCGCAGCGGAAACCCGACGGTCCGGGCGGGGATTGGCAAGAACCAGGCCGAGACGCTTGTGTGGGTGTCTACCCGCGGCCCCAACGACGCACGCGGGTTTGGGTGCGCCGGCGCGCATTATCATGTGAACTGGGCCCAGGATGACTTCCGTAAAGCCATTCTCAATTGCATCGTCTGGACGGCTCACATCGAAATATCAAAAGATGGGGTCCCGTCAAAGACCCCAACTCTCGACGAGTTGCTCGTAAATCAGGACAAAAAGGTGCCGGCGAACCTCAATCGCGAGAGGATGCAAAAGCAGATCGACGAAATGAACCACCCTCTGGCTCCGACTACGACGCCGTCGCACTGAAATGCCGAATCCGCGCCATCTGCGGTTAATCGCTTTGCATTGTTTTCTTCGTGGCTTCGTGCCTTCGTGTTTAAATCTGTTCACGTCGGACGCGCATCACATCGGCCTGGTGGAGATTCCAAGCTTCGCGACGTGGTCGGCGATCAGCTTTTTGGTTGCGTCGCTGGCTTCCCACAATGGCAGGCGGAGTTCGCCGGTTTCCATTCCTGCGAGTTTCATCGCGTACTTGATGCCGACGGGGTTGCCGTCGAGGAATAGCGAACGGATGAACGGGAAGAGGCGCAGGTGGATCTGGGCGGCCTTTTTAAAGTCGCCCGCGAGCGCGGCTTGCGTCATGGCCTTGATGTCGACGGCGACCAGGTTGGATGCAACGCTAATGATGCCTTTGGCGCCGATCGACATGAGGGGAACGGTGAGGGAGTCGTCGCCGCTCAGGACCGTGATGTCGCACAGCGACATGATCTCGCTGGCCATGTCGAGTGAGCCGGTGGCTTCCTTAATGGCGACGATGTTTTTGTGCTCGTTGAGGCGTGCGACGGTCTGGGCGGACATCGTGATGCTGGTGCGGCCGGGGATGTTGTAGAGGACGATGGGCAGATCGACGCGGTCTGCCAACGTCATGAAGTGGCGGTAGAGGCCTTCCTGGGTTGGCTTGTTGTAGTAGGGATTGACCGAAAGGCCGGCAGTCGCACCCACGCGCTTGGCAATCTGATGGAGCTCGAGAGCTTCGCTGGTGGCGTTGGCGCCGACGCCGGCAATAACGGGCACTCGGCCGCGGGCGAACTGCACGGTCAACTCGATGACGCGGGCGTGTTCCTTGAAATCGACGGTGGGCGATTCACCGGTGGTGCCAACGGGGACGAGGCCATCGATGCCGCTCTTGATCTGGAATTCCACCTGTTCGCGCAGACGGTTTTCATCGAGACGGCCTTCGCGGAAGGGCGTGACCATGGCGGTAAGTGCACCGGAGAACATTAGAGGATCCTTTTTGCTTTGTTCGTTGTCAGTTGTCAGTTGTCAGTTGTGGCTTTGGCGCTGCGTCGAGCAGTTTTTTCATTTCTTTCACGGCTTTTCGAAGGCCCGTGAAGATGGCTCGGCTTACGATTGCGTGGCCGATGTTGAGTTCGGCCATGTCGGGGATCGCGGCGATGGGCCCGACGTTGTGATAATTCAGCCCGTGGCCGGCATGCAGGCGCATGCCGTGTTCGCGCACGTGAGCGGAGGCGCGAATCAGTTGATCGAGATGCTGTCTGGCGGATTCACCCTCCGCATTCGCGTAAGCGCCCGTGTGAAGTTCGACAGCATGAAATCCCTGCTTGGCGGCCAGGTCGATTTGCCGTTCGTCGGGTTCGATGAAAGCAGACACATAGACGCCCCGGGCTTTGAGCCCTGCGACAACGTTGGTGATTCGTCCCGATTCAATCGAAAGGTCGATGCCGCCTTCGGTTGTAATTTCCTGGCGCCGCTCGGGAACGATTGTGGCCTGATCGGGAAGGATCTGGCCGGCAATTTCAACGATTTCCGGGGCGATGCTCATCTCCAGGTTCAGCTTGCATTGAACGCTTTCGCGGAGCGCCCGCACATCGCGATCGTTAATGTGCCGGCGGTCTTCGCGCAGGTGAACGGTGATGCCATCGGCGCCGCCCAACTCGGCTTCCACCGCCGCCCACACCGGATCGGGCTCGTAAGTCCGGCGGGCTTGGCGCAGGGTAGCGACGTGATCGATATTGACGCCGAGTTCAATCATTGCTGTGACGATTCTAGAACCGGGGTGGGGTTTCTCAAGCGTGCCCGGGGATTCCACCCTTTACTGAGCGGCAAAGCGAATGCCGAATATTGAAGGGTATTACTTATGCAATTCGTGCACGAGATGCTTAAGTTCCGGCAGGATCAGCTTCCTCATGGCCAGATCGACCGCGCCGGTTGAGCCGGGGAGAGCGAAAAGGAGCTTTCCGCCAGTTGTTCCGCCAACGGCCCGGCTCAGCATTGCGCCGCTGCCGATCTCCTGATAGCTGAGCATGCGAAACAATTCGCCGAATCCCCGGAGGGATTGTGCCAGGAGAGATTCCACGACTTCGATCGTGCTGTCGCGGCGACTGATGCCGGTGCCTCCATTGGTGATGATGGCATCGAGGTCCGGCAAGGTGAGAAGCCTGGTAAGAAGCGCGCGAAGGTCGGCGGGTTCATCGCAAATGAGCTGGTAGTGGGCGATGTGGTGGCCATGCTCTTTAAGAAGTTCGGTGATGCGCTGGCCGGACTTGTCGGTTTCGGGAGTGCGGGTGTCGCTGAGCGTGATCACAGCGCAACGGACCACGAGGTCGTTGGCGTCGCGGACATGATCGGAATAGGCCATTGTTGACAGGACCGCAAATGCGGATTGAGAAATCTGAAGTCTGAAATTTTAAATTTGAAAGCGATGCGAGCGTACGCGCCGGCGGCCCGTTTCGGGATACCTGTCGCCGCGGTAAAGCCAACTTACCTCGCCGAGGCCTGCCCCGTCGGCGGGACATCGTGAACAGCTTCAAAGCGGCCATTCAGGTTAATGATGACGAATTTGTTCATGCCCGGGGCAAGCACGATATCCAGGCGATTGGGCTGGCCGCGGCCAATGGCCATGATGCCCGCGAGATCGAGTTTGCCCTGGAACACACGCAGGTAGGCGATTGCATTTCGGCCAAAGCGGCCTTTGAGCTCCTCGCTCACCGCTGTCTTACCCGGTGGGATGGCCGCCCAAAGCTCGGCACTAGCATGCCCGCCCTCGGCTTCGATTTCCTCGGGAGCAGCCCATTCCCGCTCGTACGGGTCGCCATGTTTCACAACGCCAAAGGTAATTGGCGACTGAGTATGATTGGTAACGCTGACCTGATAGGTGCGCGTTTGCGCACAACCAACAGCCAATGATAATAACAACAGGGCGGTGAGGGTTCGCATCGGGGGATTGTACAGGCCGGGTACGCGGCGGACCAAAAGAAATCTGCTTTAACCGAGCGTCTCGACGACTACTAGAACCTCAACAGTTGGCGATTGATTGAAGGCATCTTGAAACGCTTCGACGTCTGGATAATGCTCAACTGCCAACCGATGGCTCGGAATGGCGTACTCGAGCCGCGGCGATTCGAAGGGCCATGGATCGACGTTAAGCGTGAAGGGCTTCGGGCGGGCCAGCGACAATTTCAGCGGATTTGCAGCGGGTTGTGGTTCGATCTCAACTGAAGCTGAAAGGCTCTCGGAACAAAGCAGAGACAGGCTGACGTAATCCATCGCGCGAAGCAGGTGATAATCGAACCGCAACTGATCTTCCTCCGCGTTTAACCCGGCTTTGGCCAGACCATGATTAACGGGGATGTCGGTGCGCATTCCAAGCATGCCGCGTAGCGCTTCCTGAAGCTCGACCTGTGAATGCTGGAACTTATTGAGCTCGAAAGCATCGCGCTGAGTTCGATGATGCTGGGCAGCAATGGTGGCCAGGTGCATCGCGTGAATGCTGACGAGCAGGCCGGCATAGCGATCTTTGTTGGCTGCGCGCCGGGCGGAGGCGGACCAGACCTGGCAGCCGATCCAGACCGGGGATTCGAATACGTGGAGGGGTTGGCCCGTGGAGTTGAGGGTGGGGCGGTCGTCGTGGAGCGGCCAGCCGCAATCGTGAAGGGCAATGCCCTGAATCGTTTGGGGAGAGGGCTTGGCAAATTGCCCGTTCCCAAACTGCTCTGCCAGCCGACCGGCTAGCAACGCGTGGTCGTGCTGGGTGAACAAAAGCCAATGTGAACCCTGGTCGTGGCGGATCATGGTCAGTCAAAGGATAGGTGAGACGGGGAACGCGGAGTAGCGGTGGGGTGAGAATAGCGGAACGATGGGTCCGTGACACTTTAGGCGGCCTTCTTCTCCCTCCACCGGTACGCCGGGGGAGGGTTGGGGAGGGGGTCGTTCTTTGATTGATCGGTCAATTCTCGCATGGACAGCCAAGCCCCCTCCCTACCCTCCCCCGGCGTACCGGTGGAGGGAAATCAAGGGCAGCCGCCGAAACTGTTACGCATCCCGGAATGATTTGATGCGGATCGCGAGAGCACCTTGTCACCTTGTTCTGTGCGCCTGGTTCGCTAGTCTTACGCCGACCGACCGCATGAAGGAGACTGGATGGACGTCATGATCGCCCTTGGGGCGGCATGCTTATTGGTTCGGATGGGTCAGGCGCTATACGGAATGGGCCTGATCCGCGCGAAGAACGCGGCTGGAGCGATGCTGCGCGCGGTGTGCGATGTGTCGGCGGGCATGCTCGGTTTCTGGGCTGTTGGTGCGGCGATATGGGCGGGCGATCGCCATCTCATAGGATTTGGCGCGGGGGTCGATGGGCGGTTGTTTTTCCTGGCGACGGTCGTGCTGATCGGCGCTGCGATTCCGGGCGCAGCGATGGCGGAGCGGTCGCGGTTTTGGCCGCTGGGATGGGCGGCAGCGCTGATGGGAGCCGTTGTTATTCCCCTGGGGGCGCGATGGGCGTGGAGCGGATGGCTGGCGAAGCTTGGATTTATTGACGCCGGCGGAGCGATCTGGCTGCATGGGGCCGGAGCGGTTTGTGCGCTGGCCGGCATCACGGTAATCGGCCCGAGAACTGGAAAATATCATCGCGATGGATCTGCCAGCATGATTCCGGGACACAACGTGCCGCTCGCGGGTGTTGGATTATTTGCGATGCTGGCGGGCTGGGCGCCATACGTGGCGGGTTGTTTGCTTGCGACCGGGTCGGCGTTGGAGGCTGGACCGGCGGCGGCGCGAACATTGGTGGCAGGGTGTGCCGCGGGAATGGCGGCTATGCTGCTGGGGCGATACAGGGACGGCAAGCCGGATGTAGTTTTGACGGTCATGGGATTTATGGGCGGATTGGTGGCGATCAGCGCGGGAGCCGGGGGAATTCAGTCGCCTGGGGCGCTACTCATTGGAGCGGGGGCGGGCTTGCTCGTGCCAATGTGTGCAGTCTGGATTGATCTATTGGCGCACGTGGATGATCCGGCTGGAGTCATCGCCGTCCATGGGATCGGCGGAATCTGGGGAACGATCGCAACCGGATTATTCGTGCCGGGCGGAATCGGGCATCGACTTCATCAAATGGGAATCCAGGTGGTTGGAACGGTGTGCCTGCTTCTTCTTGCGGGTGCGCTCTCGGCCGGGCTCATGATGGCCCTTCGCCTAACCGTGCGGCTCCGTGCAACTGAGGCAGATGAGTTTGATGGACTCGATTTGGCGGAACATGACATCGGCGCGTACCCCGATTTTCAGCAGACAACCATCAAGAGCTACCATCTTCGCGAGGCGTAGCGCCTGCAATTGCCGACCGTTAATCGACTTGGCACGCCAGGCGAATGACCAGGGTTGTGGACCTGCCTTCTGAACGTCGCTAGGATTAGTAGGTGTTGGTTTTGAATCAGATAGAAAAGGGTTCGGCGGTGGCGGCGCGGTCGGTGTTGCAATTGATTGGCAACACGCCGCTGCTTTCGTTTGTGCGGGTGACGCGAAGTGTTGCGCCGGTTGAGATTTATGCGAAGGCGGAATGGTACAACCCCGGAGGGAGCGTTAAGGATCGAGCGGCGCTGAGCATGATTTTGGATGGGGAGCGGAGGGGGTTGCTGACTCCGGATAAGACGATCATCGATGCAACCAGTGGAAATACGGGGATCGCCTACGCGATGATCGCTGCGGAGCGGAGGTATAAGGTGAAGCTCGCGCTGCCGCGTAATGCAAGCGTGGAGCGGAAGCAGAGTCTGATCGCGTATGGGGCGGAATTGGTTCTGACAGATCCCACCGAGAGCACGGACGGGGCGCAGCGGTATGTGAAGAGCCTGGTGGAGAGCGATCCGGAGAAATATTTCTATCCGGACCAGTACAACAATGACGCGAACTGGCGGGCGCATTATGAGACGACGGCGATGGAGATCTGGGACCAGACGCGGGGGCGGGTGACGCATTTTGTGACGGGGATGGGGACGAGCGGGACGTTTATAGGGGTGACACGTCGGTTGAAGGAATTGAATCCGGCGATTCGGTGCATCAGTTTACAGCCGGATTCGCCACTGCATGGGCTGGAGGGGTTGAAGCACATGGAGACGGCGCTGGTGCCGGGGATTTACGATCCGGGGATTGCCGACGATCAGATTGAGATTGCGACGGAGGATGCGCATCAGATGGTGTTGAGGCTGGCGCGGGAGGAAGGGTATCTGGTGGGGGTGTCGTCTGGGGCGAACCTGATGGGGGCGATGAAGATTGCGGCGGATTTGAAGGAAGGGGTGGTTGTCACTATTTTTTGCGACTCGGCTGCCAAGTATCTGTCGGAGGATTTCTGGCAGGACACGGTGAGCGAAGCGGAGAATTGGCCGTGATTCAGCTCGTGTTGAAAGCGGAGTTGCGAAGGCAGATTGAGGCTGAAGGTTCGGCCGCGTTTCCCAATGAGTGTTGCGGGATATTGATTGGGCGGGATGTGCGCGATGATCAGGGTGAGCGGCGGGGGGTAGATCGGTTGATGGCGGGGCAGAATGTATTTGAGGCGGATGAACGGTACCACCGGTTTTCGATCGATCCGCGCGTGCAGCTTCAGGCGGAGCGCGAGGCGGAGGAGGAGGGGAAGATGGTGGTGGGATTTTATCATAGCCATCCGAATCATCCGGCGCGGCCGAGCGAGTACGATCGGGAGCATGGATGGCCGTTTTACAGCTATGTGATCGTTTCGATTTTGGATGGGAAGCCGGATGTGATGACGAGTTGGGTGTTGGATGATGTGACGGAGCAGTTTGGTGAGCAATTGATAATGGACAATTGACAGTTGACAATTGCAGGCTTGAGTAGTTGCAGTTGTCCGCTGCTGATGAAGCAGGATGGGGACGATTGGTTGCTGAGGTAAATCAACAGTACGCGATGCGCTAATTGGAGTTCTTATGCCGCTGAAACCACAAGGTCGGATTTTTAATGACATCACTGAGACGATCGGCGGGACGCCGTTGGTGAGGATCAATCGGTTGGTTCCGAAGGATCATGCGACCGTGCTGGTGAAGTGTGAGTTTTTCAATCCGATGGCGAGCGTGAAGGATCGGATTGGGCTGGCGATGATCGAGGCGGGGGAGCGGGCGGGGAAGATTGATAAGGATACAGTGATCGTTGAGCCGACCAGCGGGAACACGGGAATTGCGCTGGCGTTCGTGTGCGCGGCGAAGGGGTATAAGCTGATTTTGACGATGCCGGAGTCGATGAGCATCGAGCGACGGCGGCTGCTCAAGGCACTGGGGGCGGAAGTGGTGCTGACGCCGGCCGCGGAAGGGATGAAGGGATCGATTCAGAAAGCGGAACAGATTCGGGATGAGCATAAGAAGAGCTTCATGCCGCAGCAGTTTCAGAATCCGGCCAATCCCGAGATTCACAAGAGCACGACGGCGGAGGAGATCTGGCAGGATACGAATGGCGCGGTGGATATTCTGGTATCTGGAGTGGGGACGGGCGGGACGATTACGGGAGTTGCGGAAGTGATTAAGCCGCGGAAGCCGAGCTTCAGGGCGATCGCGGTGGAGCCGGTGACTTCGCCGGTGATTGCCCAGACGATGAATCATGAACCGCTGAAGCCGGGGCGGCACAAGATCCAGGGGATTGGCGCGGGGTTTGTGCCGGAGAACCTGCATACTGCGATCGTGGATGAAGTCATCCAAATCACGGACGAAGAGGCCTTTGCCTGGGCGCGGCGGCTGGCGAAGGAAGAGGGGATTTTCGGGGGGATCAGCAGCGGCGGGAACATCGCCGCGGCGGCGAAGGTGGCGGCGCGGCCGGAAAATAAGGGGAAGATGATTGTGACGGTGATGTGCAGCTTTGGGGAGCGATATCTCAGTACGCCACTCTTCGATGAGGAATAACGGCTTGTCAGTTGTCCGTGGTTAGTGGTCAGTTGTTGACTCCGGACAGCTTTGTTTCATTGCAACTGACCATCCAATTAGTGACAGCTTTCAAATGGCAGAACAAAAAGCGACGAATATTACATGGCACGAAGGATCGGTCTCGCGGCAGGAGCGGGAACAGCTTTTGAACCAGAAGGGCGTAACGGTCTGGATGACGGGGCTGAGCGCCTCGGGGAAGAGCACGATTGCGTGCATCCTGGAGCAGATGCTGCTGCACAAGAAGAAGCACGCGTATCGGCTGGATGGGGACAACATTCGTATGGGGTTGAATAAGAATCTGGGGTTCAGCGCCGAGGATCGGGCGGAGAATATTCGCCGGATTGGGGAGGTGGCGAAGTTGTTTGCCGATGCGGGGTCGATCGCGATCACGAGCTTTATCAGCCCGTACAAGAAGGATCGGGATGCGGTTCGGGCGAGCAATAAGCCGGGCGAGTTTATTGAGGTTTATGTGAATGTTTCGCTGGCGGGGGCGGAGAAGCGCGATCCGAAGGGATTGTATAAGAAGGCGCGGGCGGGGCAGATAAAGGGATTTACGGGGATTGACGATCCGTACGAGGCTCCAGATAAGGCCGAGATCGTGATTGATACGGAGACGACTTCGGCGGGGGACGCGGCGGCGCAGATATTGAGTTATCTGGAGAAGGGCGGGTATTTGGCGGCTTGAGGTTTTGGCGTGTCAGACGCGGGAGATTGGGCTACTCGACTTGTTGAATAGCCCTGCATTCGCCCTCACCCCGGCCCTCTCCCGGAGGGAGAGGGGGAAAGAGGGCGGACACGGGGGTCCGCCCTCACAGGGTTTTGTGGAGATTCCGTGACGAACGGCTTCGTTGATTTGCATTGTCATTCCACCGCATCGGATGGGACGTATTCGCCGACCGAGGTGATCGAGTTGGCGGTGTCGCGTGGGTTGTCAGGTTTGGCGTTGACGGATCATGATACGATTGGGGGCGTTGCGGAGGCGGAGAAGGCGGCGAAGAAGGCGGGGCTGGATTTCTTGCCGGGGATTGAGATCAGCTGTGATGTGCCGCGGCCGGCGACGATGCATTTGCTCGGGTATGGGGTCAATCCTGCGAGTCCGGTACTGCTGGATCTGACGACGCGGCTGATTGAGGGGCGGAACGATCGAAATCCACGGATTATCCGGAAGCTCAATGAGCTTGGCGTGGCGATCACGATGGAGGAGTTGGAGCAGGAGGCGGGAGGGACAGTGATCGGGCGGCCGCACATCGCGGCGATTTTGTTGCGGAAGGGGTACGTGAGTTCGATCAAGCAGGCGTTCGATAAATATCTGGCGCAGGGAGCCCCGGCGTATTTTGACAAGGAACGGCTTACTTCAAAGCAGGCAATTGAGTTGGTTCAGCAGAGCGGCGGGATTGCTGTATTGGCGCATCCGGTGCAGTTGCGAACGGAGAATGACGCGCAGCTGGAGCGGATCGTCAAAGATTTGACGGACCTGGGGCTGGCGGGGCTGGAGGTCATTCACAGCGACCATGATGGAACGCTAGTGGACAAATACTCGAAGCTTGCCGACCGGTTTGGGCTGGTTAAGACCGGTGGGAGCGATTTTCACGGGACGAACAAGAAGAACATCAACTTGGGGACGGCCAATGGCAGGCAGGTGCCGCGGGCGTTTTTTGATACGCTGTTGGCTCGCGTAGCCGCGGGGGCGAAGGCGGGCTAGAATCGACCGCGACTATCGCATGTCTCACCATGAACATTACGCAAGAGATTTCTCCAATGCCGGTCGTTGATGAGCAGGTTGATGTGCCGGCGCTGAACTCGATGTTCGAGACGTCGGACCCGACGAAGATCGTTTCGTGGGCGGCGGCGCAGTTCGGAAACGAAGGGGTGATGACGTCTTCGTTTGGGGTGGAGTCGGCGCTGTTGCTGCACATGGCGAATCAGGTCATGCCGGGGATTCGGGTGATCATGATCGATACGGGATACCTATTCCCCGAGACGTGGCAGCACATGGAGGCGCTGCGGCAGCGATTGAACCTCAACGTGTGGGTGTATCGAACCCGCAACGATCCGATCGCATGGCTGCATCATAATGGCGAAGAAAACCCGGCATGGCGCAAGGACGTCGATGCATGCTGTGCGGCGAATAAGAATGAACCGATGGAGCGGGCGATGCGGGAACTTGCGCCAAAGGGCTGGCTGAGGGGGATTCGGCGGAATCAGTCATCGTCGCGGAAGGATGCGCAGTTCGTGTCGTGGTCGCCGCGATATAAGTGCTATGCGATTTCGCCGTTGTTGAATTGGACCGGACGGGAAATTTTCGCGTACATGAAGAAGCACGATCTGCCGTACCACCCGTTGTTTGAGAAGGGGTATGCGTCAATCGGGTGCAATCCGCTGAGCTGCACGCGGGCGATTACGGACGGAGATGATCCGCGGGCGGGCCGGTGGGCGGAGGCGGGGAAGGTGGAGTGCGGGATCAATCTGACGAATTCGCTGGATTCGGCGAATCTGTAGTGAATCCTCAAGCGGCTGAATTGATGAGTGCTCGAACGCTCTTGGAGACCAATTCAGAGCGACTTAAACCATGTTTCTTGGCGAACTGGTCGGCTTGCTTCAGCAGATCTCTCTCCACGCTAACCGAAATATTGGTTGTGCCTTTTCCAATCTTTGGACGTCCCATCTTCTTCTTGATCTGATGCCATTTGGAACGCTCAGACTTGTTAAGCGGCTTGAATTCCTGCAACAACTCCTTGGTGCTCATGTGGCTCAAGGAGTCGAAAATCTTTTGCTTCTCGGAATCGGGAAGGGCGTCGAACGATTCTCCGGTCAGTTTTTGGCGGTTGTTTTTCCCCATTGTTTATTCTCCTCGCGAGTGGGAAAGCCTAGCGCTGATTACCGTCGTCGGCGCGTAGTCAGTGGCATGGCATGAATGACGTACATCGTGCGGTCTGAATCGAAGACAAAGATCACGTGAACGATTCGATTGCCGATGCCGCGACCAATGACGAGATACTTGTCATCTCCAGCTTTTCGTGGGAATCCACGACCTGCGTTTAACACCACTGATTCGATCTCCGCAACCGTGCATCCGTGGCTGGTGGCATGCTCGCGGTTCCATGCATTCCATCGAAATTCGCCCGCCGCCATGGATGTAATTATACGATTCGAAGGAAACATCTACAAGACATTTATAATATAAATGTCTGTGGCGGGTCCCGACTAGACCTTAAACAAGCGAATCCCCCGCCGTCTTGAGCGGGGTGGGCGGAAGC
>DAIRGS010000494.1:0-2574 GCA_036794395.1 Tepidisphaeraceae bacterium
CCGCGTCATGGCCGTTGCTGCCGCTGCGCGACGGACGCCGCTTCGCTTGCGGGATTGGGTTTTGCCGTTCCCCGTTCGCCCTCTGAAGGCGAAGGGCGAACGGGGAACTTCAATGTTGGGGGGAGCTTGCGGGAGGTGAGGCATTTGGAATCCGAATCGTTCTTGGGAAGGTCCACGGTCATCGGCCCGCGTCCCCCCTCAATCATCCCCCAGCATTAAGTTTCCTTCCGACCCTGCATTTGAAGAGGGTCGGGAGGAAACGGAAATCGCGTATCACACGAGCGAGTCGCAGGCCAAGCGCAGCGATCGCGAGGGGCATGACGCGAGCATTCGGGGAACCGCACATGTTGGAGGGGACGGTCCCGCTCGCGGCGTGACCGTCGCTTCCGCGGAGACGGCCGGAGACCAGCGGGCGAAACTCGTGGCACTCCGCCTACCGGGCGTTCGAACAGCCGGGGACAGCATTTTCAACTGGCTCTGTATTCGCACTGGCGATCAGGAGGCGGATAAGTAGATATCGAAGCCGCGGGGTGCGCCGGCGATCCTGGTGGCGACGGCTGTGACAAATGCGAGGGCATCCGCCGCCGCGATCTCGCCGGATTCCAGGTAGACATTCAATTCGCCTTTATTCCGGCCGAAGTAAAAGCTCCATTGCCGGCCATCGATTTCGACTTGGCCTTCGCCCTGGCCGTGGTTGATCTGGCGCCATTGGCAGCCGTCGGGGACGTAGCACGAAAGCTCCTGGCCCTGGGGTCCCAGTTCGAAATCGGGAAGTGTGTGGTTCTGGAAGCGGATCACAAACATCATGTGCGCCAGAGCCCACGGGTCATCACCGGCGAGCCTGCGAAGGGCGGAGCGTAGCCGGCGGCGGAGGGAATTGAACCGATGCACGGGCGCTCCTTTGGGCTTCTCGGAGCAGCCATCATAACCATTCGTCATCTGAGTGAACTACAGGCAGAACTGGGAAGCAGAAGCGCTTGGTGTCGTCGGGACGGGCCGGCCCGATTAAGGTTTCCTCTCGACCAGGTTGTTTGGCACGATCGCGTTGCCACATTCGGGGCAGATGCCGCTGGTGTTGCCGGTGAGATTGTAGCCGCAGGTTAGGCAGGCATTTTCGTCACGTTGGCGCAACGGGGGACGCGAGAAGAGGAGGTAGGCGGCGAGAATGGCGAAATACGTGCCGTAGGCGGTGAAGGCTGTCGCGAGCTGAAACGAGGAATGGAGATCCATAAAGGGAATTGCGACCAGGAAGGCGGGGACCGACAGGGGCGCAAAGACAAAGTCGGAGACAGGATCGCTGCAAGTGGGGTGTCCGCGTTGTAACGTTATCAGGGCGATTGCCACGCTGAAACTGGCGGCGAGATGCGCGATGAAGTACCTGTGCACTATGTGATTCAACTGATCGGGTGTGGGGAATATTCCAAGGCTCCACTTTTCGGATTCGGTTGCGCGTCGGAGACAGGTTGGAGGCCGAAGCGCCTGGCATCTTCGTTCCTTGCCGGCCCGATGAACTCAAACCCGGCGGTGTACCTTCCGCGGCTGATGGAGATGGACATGCGCGTTGTGTTGAGACTGGAGGGGCTGCTGCGGCTGACCATGCCGGGGGCGCGGAGGAGTTTCCAGTTGGGGGAATGGGTTCTGTGCTGGATCATCGCGGGGTGGCTGGTGCGGCTGAAATAAGGCTTCCCTATGGAGATGAAAAGGCTGGCGATGTAATCACTCATGGCCGAGCCGAGGCCGACGCCCTGGTAGATGGGGAGGCAGACGGTGCGGTGCTCGCGGTAGCCGGGGCGTTTGGGGTGGGGGAACGGGAGGACGGCGGTGAAGGTGGCGGGTTGGTTGTCGATGTAGCCGGTGAAGCAGAGGGCGGAGGGGTGGAGGGTGTGGGAGAGGTAATGGTGCGGGGCGAATTTGGGCCAGTCGGCGCGCGAGCTTTTGCGGACTTGCAGGTCGAGCGGGGGGAGCGCGGGGTTGGGATAGGTGAGGGAGAGGGTTGAGGTATCGAAGACCCAGTCCGGGGCGAGATGGGGGAGGATGTCTTCGCGACAAGTGACGGCGATGAGACGGATTGGAAGGGAGCCCTTGCGGATGGAACGGGAGAGCGCGCGGGCGGCGAAGCGGGCCGTGGTGGAGTCGAGGGGGGAGACGAATTCGTCGACGGCGAGAATTGGATGGGAATACCGGGAGCGAGGGGGAAAGAGGGAGGGCGGACACGGGGGTCCGCCCCTACATGGGGGGAGAGGGGGGAAGAGGGAGGGCGGACACGGGGGTCCGCCCCTACATAGGATGGCGGCGGCCAGGTCGCAGCGGAATTTTTCGCCGGTGCTGAGGACGGCGTGGGGTTTGAGCCAGCTCGGCGGGGAGCTGAAGCCGACGGCGGTTAGGGTGCGGGTGATTTGTTTGATGGGGAGGTTCTCGGGGAAGCAGTCGATGATGGCTCGGTCGGCGGGCCAGGGGGCCGGCGCGTGGAGTGAGCCGGGGAAGGCGTGGCGGGCGAGGGTGGTTTTGCCGGAGCCGGAGGGGCCGAGGATGACGCCGATCTGCCAATGGTCGGTTGCGTCGGGGAGGGTGGCC
>DAIRGS010000025.1:0-35043 GCA_036794395.1 Tepidisphaeraceae bacterium
CATATAAGAGGTTATCGCAGTGGGTCCGCGCCCATGCGGCAAGCGGGTTGTTCGTGTTCGCTGAAACTGCTTGAGCTTCTTTGATCGCGATGCAGAGGCTTGTAGGGGGTTCGATGGCAATCATGTTGGGCTTCTTTCTGGCGGCCGTGGCCGCCGCTTAAACTCTCGCTTTCAAAAACGACCGGAGCGCGCTTTACGTTGCCGGTCGCTCGTGCCCGCCGTCGATTTCAGTTTGCCCCGCTGGACACATGCAGGGACAAGGTGTCGGTCTCTGACGGCTTGACCGCCCGCCGCGGTGAATTCTGAAAGTCCGCGGCGGAGACGGCGTGGCCTGGGTATTCGGTCACGCCGCGACCAATGCAGGTCTTACCACTGCCGCGCTTCCGCGGGCCTTCCGCGATCCGGCGGGGCATCGCCACGCGTGGCGTCATGCAAATCCGGTGCATAAACGGTCGGGAGCTGCTGAGGCCTTTCCGGTTCTTTGTAGATGATGGGCTTGCCTTCGTTCTCGCGCTCCGACTTCACCGAAAATATGTCCCGAATTACCGTGCCCGCGGGGAGCGGCTGGTATACGCGCTTTGGCTCAAGTCCAAACAACGCGCGGTTGGTGTCCTTCAGCTTGTCCAATTCATCGCGGGCGGCGTCGGCGTTCCTATTCTTGTCGTCGAGAGCCTTCACCGCAGCGTTAAGTGGGCGTTGGGCTTCAACGCGAGCGGCCCAAATCTCGTCCGTCTTATCCTGATGCGCCTTTGCCGCCGCCGCTTTCTGTTCGCGCTCGGAACGAAACTGGTCGCCCGCCTTCACCTTAAGTTCCAACTCATTCGCCTGATCCATGATGGCGGTGTGAGCCAACCACTTATCCTCGTAACCGAGCCGTCCGGCGAGCATCCTAACCTTCTCCAGTTCGTTCGGTTTCAACCCGCCTTCTTCACGCGCGCCCTTTTCGAGCAGTGCGTTATATTGCGAATGATCGGTTTGGACTTCGACCGACTTCGCCTGGGTAAAATTATCGAGAAACTTTTTCGCCTGTTCGTATAAATTCATTGTGCTTTTCCTTTGCCGGGTTCACCGGCGGTTGGGGGGAACGTCGGGTTGCAGTTATTAAAATGGACAGCCTTCGATTGCCTCGACCTCAACTTCCGCCGGCATCGTGGCGCGGACAATCCGACCCCGCTGGACGCCTTCCAGTCCTTCCAGTTCACGCCTGAGCCGATTAACCAGTGTTTCGATACGCCGATCCAGCACAGCGGGATTGCGCGTCATGCACGTTCGGCACACATAGCCGTAGCTGTTGCATTTCCGGCTTACGAGCCAACCTTCATGCTCGGGAGAGTCGGGGGAAGGTTCGGGATCTGGCCCACATTCAAATACCGCCTCAGCCAGGTGCTCCCCAGCGTCAAACATTGTCCCGCATAGACAACAAAGCTCGCGGCAAAAAACATTGTTTTCGCGAACTGTAACGTTCAGGTACGTGTCGGACATTCGTTCACCTTGCCGGACGTGCCGGCGGTTTGGGATTTCTTCTGTGATGGCTTCAACTTCGCGGGTTGGGTTGTCGCCGGCTTCCGGTGGTCGAGGGGCTCAACGTTGCGGAGTTCGTCGGGGAGTTCATCGAACGGCGGATCCGGCATCTCCCCAAACCAGTTGGGACGCTCGACATTGAACCGCTGAGCCAGGAAATAAATCAGCGCGTTATTCATCCGCCCCGTCAGCCGCTCACGGTTGTGCTTTTCGGCGAGTCGTAAAAGTCTGTGGAAGTAGGCCACCGGGGCTCGGGAAAGAATCGCGTCTTTTTGCCCCTCGCCCCGTTCAGTTGAGACGTCGATCATTTCGAACGCGACGGCGGCCGTCAACGCGTTTGCCAGTGACACAAGATCCCGGTGAGACAGGCAATCCCAAAGTTCCCCGAGATGGATCTGGGTGTTGAAGGGACTTCCGCACAATTCATCGGGCCCAATCGCGAAGCCCGGCGCCGGGACTTCAACCGCCTTGGCTTTCATCTGGGTTGAATCCCGCAAGGTTTCGTCGGCCCATTCCTGTGCCGCCAAGACGTGAGCCGGCTTCCATGGGGGAACGCTCTGTAGCGGCCATTCAGGATGGTGCAACCACTCCCCAACGCTGCTATGGGAGCGCCCGATCGCCCGTGCGAAGGCTCGGACGGAATTGAAGGTTTCAGGCTCGCTCATCGTTTTCCTAACTCTGGTGGTGTAAGGTCACTATTCGCATTCCATCTGTACTTATGGTTTGCTAGCCCGGCTCCCGCACGAAGGCATACCCCGGCGGAGGAACCAAGCCCAACCATATAACTCGTTTAGGTGCAATACAGCCAGATTGTCTTAGACTTCGCATGGGTTCCCCTTCGTTTGAACGGATGCCACGATGCCCGCCATGCCGCCTTCCGGCTTGTCCTGTGCAAGATCAGTATCAGCGGGTGAAGTTGTCTCCACTTCCCGCACGTCCACACACCGAAGGCCGTGACACTTGCCCGCACGTCGAGCCCGGCGCTCGATTAGCTTCTTGAGCGTTCCGCGGAGCCGAACATCGTCGGGTACATTGCCGTCAATGGGCTCGACTTCAATGAGATATCGGGGGCGTGCCTGGGTCATGACACCACCCCGCTTTCGTGGTCATGTGGCGCACGCGTTACCACCCTTTGCGCCACATGAGCCACATGATTTTCAGCCTCGCATTCATCCTCTGAGGGGGCTTTCACCACCATTTTTTTATCAATAACGGCTTGTGGCTCATGTGGCTCATGTGGCTCATGTGGCTCAACATTCTGGGAGACGGGCGCGGTTGAGCCACAAGCGTTTTCAACCTGAAAACCGGGGGGCAGCTTCCAAACCCACTTGCCATCAAACACCCGTTTGCGGGACTTAATGCGGAGCTTCTGTTTCGCCCGCTTCACCGATGCCCACGACAACCCGGCGGCTTTGACTTCCAATCGGACCGATACTTCCCCGGTCCCTTTACCCTTGTCGCCGATCTCCCCGCCCAGCATTTCCCCGCCCGATTTGGATAGAAGGTTGACGAGCCATTCAGCGGCGTCATCGACAACGGTCTGGGCGCGGTCATCGGCGGCATCGTGGGTTTCGGCGCTGGCGCTCAGGATCTCATCGGCGGTCTTGCGGACAATCTCCCGTTCCCACGCCAGACAAGGGATATCGCCAGGGGCGTTTTCGACGGTGAAGGCATACCCGTCGACGTCATTGCCGAGGTTGTTTTTGATGGGCACGAAATACCGGCGCCGGTTGTTCTCAGGGTCTTTGCTGACAAGCCACGCCGAGCGGGCCGCCGCCACAAACGCCAGCGAACCCATTGACCGATGCATCGCTTTTCCGCCGACGCTTTTGTTGAGGTGGGTGACCATCAGAACGCATACCCCGTACTTCGCGGCCAGTGCTCCCACCGGCGCGAGAAGCCCGCGGATTTCGGCGTTCTTATGACTGTCGGAATCGGACAGGTAGGCGCTGACAGGGTCGATCACCACCAGCTTGCAATCCTTCACCACCCCCAACGCATCTTCGAGCAATGCGATTTGATCGAGGGTAAACCCTTTGAGCCGAGTACCGCCATCGGCATTGGGCACGTTCGCCCCTTCGAGAATGACGACGTTTTTAAGGTCCGCGCCGGCGGCAATGAGTCGGGGCACAATGGTATCATCAGCGGCATCTTCGGCATTGAGCAGAATGGCTCTACCATGCGGGCAATCGGATCCATCCGGCCAGGGTGTGCCGGTGCTGACTCTGGAGGCAATGTCGATGGTAAGGCAACTCTTATTTGAGCCCGGTTCACCGGCAATGAGATTGAGTTTGCCCAGCGCCAACTTCTGACGCCAAAGCCATTCAATCTCTTTGGTAACCACGTCACACGCGCGGGTGAGTGCGGGCGTGATGCTGGACTTCGCTGGTGCATCATCGGAGCTACCCAGTTGCTCGGGATGATTCCAGAGGTCTTTAAGATAGTCCGTTGACTGCGGTTCGGGGTGAACGTCACAAATCTCCCGCACGAAATCCACTGACGCTTGCTTGGCAACCTCGGCGTCGTAACCGAAATCCTTTGCCGCCTCTTCCACGAACGCGAAGCGATCGCCGGTGCTCAAGGTGACAACCCTGGTTATTGTCTTATTTGAGCCGGTGTCTCTCGCGGTAACGCACGCGGAGAGTTCGCCATTTTTCTCAACTTCAGTGAACGAGAATTCGATTGGCTGAAATGCCATCAGATCCGCCCTCCCACCGATGCAAACCGCGGCTTGGGGGTGTTGGGCGCTTGGTCAAGGTCATCAGTCAAAAGACGAACCGAGTAGACGCGACCACTTCCGGTTATGGCGACGAGCCCAAGGGCGTACAGGTCGTCAATCGCGCCGTCGACCATATACCTGTCGAGCTTCAATTCGTCGGAGATTCGCCAGTAATTATCCGAGTCGAGAATCACCTTGCAGCCGTGCCACTTAAAATACGCGATCATCTGTTCGGCGATCATCCGCCGGCGGGGATTCAAGTAGTCGGCAGGCCCTTGCTTTTGGTGTTGGATTACGCAACGATTCATCGGTCGATCCTTTCGACCGTCGGCTATCCCCGCGAAGGTGCCGGCGGTCATTTTTATGCGCCGGGTTTAGGCTGTAACGAGTTCGGTGGGATTGGTGCCGATCTCAAATCCGGCCGCTTCGAGTTCCGCTTTTGCCACGGCCATTTGTTTGCGCCGGACCCACGGGGCCGGTGCGGGTCGATCGGGATCGGTGAGTTCGGCAATGAATCGCCCGATGGCTTCCCGGCTCGTGCGCATCCCGGCCGGCGTCCGAACCGTTTCCAGCCGGACCCGCTCCCCGTTGGCGGCAACTGCGCCCCGTTGGACGTAGCGGTAGATTTGTGCGAGGTGACAGGGCCGATGCGTCCGGCTGTTCACCAGCGCCGGATGTCGGCAAGCCGCGGGCAAGTCGAGCAACGTCTCGGTGTCGATGTCGATTAGCATTCGTGCATTAGGCGCGCGAATGAACGTGCGGAGGCGCACGGCGCTAGCGTGGTGCGCCGGATTTTTTGACTTTTTTGCGGAGGGATGAAAGCACCACCTTCTGTACGTAGCGCTTGCTAACGTGGTGGTCGCCAGCCACCTTGTTGTAGATAAACTTTTTTTGTTCGTCCGCGCTTTGCAACTTGCGGCAGTCTTCCTTGATCTTCAGCTTGTTGATTGCCGCAAACTTTTTTCGTAGCTTGGCGTTTGTTTTTGCAGACCCCGCGGTCTTTTCCCGCTTGTCCTTCTCGCCTCTCTGCGCGAGGGGAACCATGCGGTTGCGTTCCGGCAACACGTCGATGTTGCGATTGAGTCCCGCGAACAGGTCGCAAAGTTTGACCGCGCAATACACGGCCCCGCCCGAATGGTTCAATTCAACGGCGCGGTCCATGTCGCGGAACCATCGACACGCCCATTTGATTTCATCGTGAATCTCCCGCCGCTTGGCGGGCGACAACGCCTCAAGTCCCATCGCCTGATCGCTTGTCCGCGCCCATTCTTTGATCGCCTTGCGGAAAGCCGCGGTCACATCTGAGTAGGACAGGCGGCGCAGCTGCTCATCGGAACGGATTCGTTTTGGCATGGTCCACCAGTTCTTTCGTCGGGTCGATCCGCAGCGCCGCGCCACTGGTGGGAAGCGCGGACGCTGCGAATCGCTTGAGTGCCCCGCTGGCCAGCGGAGCGCCCGTCCCGATTGATTGATTCTACCCGACTTCCGCCGCAACACGCGCCGCGGTTTCGCCCAGTCGCTCGGCATAAATCTGCGTCGTCTCAACGCGCGAGTGCCCAAGCACGGCCTGCGCGGCTTCGAGCCCGAAGTTCTTGCGGATATCCGTCGCCCGGTTGTGGCGAAGCTGGTTGACGTGCCACCGCGGAACGATCCGATCGTCGGTGGGGGTGCCTTCCTTCACCAGCCGTTCCTTCGCCGCTTCGTCCGCCCGGTCGCAACCGCGCTGGACGGCAAGGTAATACGCGGCTTCCGAATACACGGTGCCCGGTTGCCGCTTCGGCTTGCGGACCTTGTTGGTGCCCGGCCGATTCCCGCACGAAAGCGGTGTGCCGTTCTCAACACGTTCGGCGTGCAACTTCTCGCGCCGCTCGGCTTCGGCTTCGGCGGGAGTGAACAGGTACGCCGCGGGGTCGAGTTTCAGGAAGGGCTGGAGCACGGCACGCGCCCGCGGCCCCAGGTAGACTTCCCGCTTGTGGCCGTGCAGTTGCGTCTTGTGCCGGTGCGGCCGGAATACCCATAGCTTGCCGGTGGTGTCGATGTCGATTCCGCGCATCAGCACGACTTCGCCGGGTCGCATCCCGGTGAGGCGCTGAAGCTGGACCATTGCCCACACTTGCCGACTGACGAACAGGCGGATCGCATCGACGTAAACATCGGGCACGGGTTTGATCGGCTCCGATTCTTTCGCCCCGCCGCGCCCGGCGCGGAGCCCGGCAACCGCCATGAGCCCGTGAAAGACTGACGCGGGCACAATCTCGTTTTCGGCTCCCCATTTGAAGATCCCGCGGAGCCGGACGATCAGGCGGTTCACGTTGGTGCGGACCCGGCCGGCGGCAATGAACGCCTCCCGCACCGTTTTGAGGCGAAGCGGGCCGAACTCCGCGGCGGGGGTGTCGCCGTAGAGTTTCAGCAGGGGGCGCAGGGCCTCATCGAAGTTGTAAATCGAACGGCACGCCTTGCCTTCGGAGTCCCGGTAGAAGTCGCGTGCGTGACGACGGAAGGCCGCGGCCAGCTCGGCAATGGTCACGCTCTGAGGGTCGGCGGGAAGTCTGCGCCCCGCGGCGGTCCATTCGGCAATGCGGCGGTCGTACTCGGCCTTGCTGGGTGCAGATCCGTGCTCGCCCAGATAAAAATCGTGGCCGTCTAAAGTGACAATTGCCTGCCCGCTGGCGGCGTGGCGACGATAGGAAGGGATCGAAACGCTTTTAGCCCGTGACATGGCGGCTCCGAAGAATAAAACGGTAGTGTACCGTTTTAAGAGTCTCTCCGGCCGCGCTGTCCTACGTCGGACAGGTACGCTAAAAGTTGCGTTCGGCGTTACTTACATTCAAGCGGGTGATCGGGGTCGAACCGACGACATTCACGTTGGCAACGTGACGCTCTACCACTGAGCTACACCCGCGTCGATGGGAAAATACTATATCCGGTTTTTGGCAAATGCAAGTTGGTCCATCCGTGCTGCGCATCTGGACTATGGCAATTTGCTTCACCTGGCATTGCGGAAGTCGGAGGGGGCTGCGTCGTCAGGCGGACAATACGATCGGTTTGCCATTCGATTTCGACCTTTGGTCGAACACGCCGAGGGCGGCTGTGCCACATCGTTCTTGTGACGGGACAGCGCGACATCTGGGTGGGGAGGTGAAAGTGGGGCTCCGGCGGATCGTCCAACCAAACCGCTCGGCCGGAGCCTCGCACTCCCGTTTTGGGTTATGTTCCCTGGCTTGCGGTCATGTCCGCAACAAGCTTTGTGCGGTCGGCCTGGACCTTTGTTAAATCGGTCGACATCTTGTCGAGTTTGGAATCGAGGTCGGTGATCCAGGTTTGGACGTCGGTCTTCAGTTTATCCGTTGCGTTGGGATCGGAATTGGTGGCGGCGACGATGGCGGCGCCGTCGGCGAAGAGCATGTCGTGATAGGTTTGCCGGGTGGCGATGCGGGAGTCGAGGCCGGCAATCAGGTCTGTCTGGAGCTTGATGCGGTCGGTCTTTAGCGTGGCTCGGTCAGTGACGAGGGCGGTGGGGTCTTTGCGGTCGAGGATGATTTGCCTGAGATCCTTGACGATGACCGATTCATCGGCGAGGGCGTTGGAGGCTTCAGTGAGGCGATCGATTTGAAGGGCGGTTCGCATCGCCTTGGCATCGGACTTGAGCGTTGCGATCGTGGGCGGGACGGTGGTCGCAGCGGCGACGTTGTCGCCCTTGAGGGTCACGCGGTCGGACAAGATCGCCGCGGAACCGGCCAGCGCATCAGCGCGGAATTTCAGAAGATCGACGCGCACCTGAAGTCGATCCAGCTTGACGGTGGTATCGAACACCGTCGAAGCCGAAAGAAGCTTGCGTGACTCGAGTGCCTCGATTGCGATTGGCTTGGCTGACATTCTTCGTCTCCTTTTCGTAGTGTGTCGAAATTGCAACCTTCGCGCCTCCGCGATTGCCCACGTCTGAAGGCAAAAACCCACCAGCAGCACATGTATCGGATTTGATCATCAATCCGTCCACCCATCATCCTTGTAACGTTCAAACTTCGCCCATATTGCCCCGCCAAAGGGCGGTGGAGCCATAACCGGATGAATAGGGGAGTCATTTTGTGGACGGGCGGCCGCCAGTCGGCCGATAGAGACATTATCGGACTATGCGCTGCATCTGGTTCATCATCGTGGCGGTTTTGATCTCATCCGCGTCATCTGGCGGGGCGGAGGTGAGCCGCGTGTTGCGCACGTTCGATTTTGAAGAACGAGACCTGGGCAATGATGAATCGTTGCCAATGCATTGGGGGAAGGTTCAAGGGCAGGGGCTTCCACATTACGTAAACGGCCAACTTGCGACGGATCGGCATCGGAGCGGAAAGTACAGTTTTCGACTGGATCTTAATGGGGGCAGTCTTGTTTACCGGTATGGAAACGGGCTGATTCCCGTTCAGCGCGGGGCGCACTACCAGATCGATGCGTATTGCCAGACCACGCCGTTGCCTCATGCGCGGGCGAGGCTCAGTGCGTATCTAGTCGATCTGGACGGGCATATGCTGCCTGGGAGCGAGGTTCATTCGCGCCTGTATGCGGCGTCGCAGGAAGATGTGGGGTGGAGCAAGCTGACGGTTGAAGTCACGGCAAGTGCGCCCCTGGCGGCATCGATCGTAATTGAACTGGGCGTGCTTCAGCCGGAACTCTACAGCATCGAGAAGCCGGGCCAGCGGCCGCTCTATGCGCAGGACATTCGCGGGAGCGTCTGGTGGGATGATGTGACGGTATCGCAGGTGCCGGAGGTTTCGCTTCGCACCGGCAGGCCGGGAAATGTTTTCGCCCGGGGTGAATCGATCCGGCTGGGGATTCTGGTAAGCGATCGGCTGACGGATGATCTGTCTACGCAAGTGACCGTGCGCGATGCTAGCGGCCGGGAGGTGTACCAACGCACCGGGCGACCGGATCTTCGCCACAGCGACGTGGCGGATAAGACCCGCGGCGGGATGATCCTCGACTTGCCCACGCTCAAAACCGGCTGGTACCAGGCCATTCTTTCAACCAGCAGTTCGGGCAAATCGTTGGGCACCCAATCGTTGAATTTCATTGTACTCCCGGACAACAACGCGCCGGTGCCGCCGGATGGGCGTTTTGGTTTCATCGCGACGCATCTGCCGCCGGATTCGTGGGCGGAGTTGCCTCAGATTCTTCCGATGCTGTCGGCAGGGCGGGTCAAGCTGTCGGTTTGGAACGATGCCGGCGATGTCGAGCAGAACAACGGGGCCGAGTTTGATCGGCTGCTCAATCGATTTGCGGAGCTGGGCATCTCTCCAACCGCGTGCCTGACGGCGATCCCGCCGAAGCTGGCCGGTTTGATCGGGGGAACCGATTGGAAGCAGCTTCTGAAGGTTCCAACATCCGTTTGGCAGCCCGACCTGGCATTTCTGGTCTCGCGTCATGCCAATCATCTGGATCGCTGGCAACTGGGGGAGGACGGGTCCGCAGCGTTTGTAAGTGATCCGGAAATGCGCGAAGTGTATCGGCGGGTTTTGAAAGAATTTTCTTCGCTGATGGACAAGCCCGATCTGGCAATGCCCTGGCCGGCCTGGCAGGAGCTGTCGGGCCAACTCCCGGCTACCGTGGCGTTGGATGTTCCCCCATCTATTCTCCCTGAGCAATTGCCGCTTTATATTCAGGAGATCAGGGGCCGATCCGATCACAATCTTTCGCTTTCGATCGAGCTTGCCGATCGCGATCGATATGGGCGATTGACGCAGGCGTGCGATTTGGCCCAGCGGGTGATTTACGCGCTTTCAGCCGGGGCAAGGCGTATCGACCTGCCGCTCCCCTTCACGGCGTCGCGCGACCGCGATGGAGTGGTGGTTGAGCCGCAGGAAACGCTGTTGATCATGCGGACGATTATCTCCACCCTCAGCGGAGCGCAGTTCAAAGGCAAAGTCGCCATCGCCGATGGCATCCAGGCTTTTCTGTTCGATCGAGGCGGCCATGGCATCCTCGCGATGTGGGACAAGCGCAGCACCGGCGGCGCGACTCCACGCACGCTGGCGATCAATCTCGGCCCCAGGCCGGTGAGCATCGATTTATGGGGAAACGCGGCCCCTCTGCCGCATCCTGTGGGGGACAAGGCCAGCGGCAGCGTGACGCTGGCGGTGGGGCAATTGCCTATCTTCCTGGTGGACATTGATGGCCCACAAGCCCAACTCCGTGCCAGCTTCGGCATCGATCGCCCGATGATTGAATCAACTTCCGCTCCACATGCACGGCGGATTCATTTCATCAATTCTTATCCCAAGGCGATCTCGGGGATGATGCACATCAAGGCGCCAGCCGGTTGGACATTCAACCCTTCCACCGTCAATTTCAATCTCAACCCCGGCGAAGCCTTCGACCGCGAGCTGTCGATCCAGTTCCCATATAACAGCGTGGCCGGTCTTAAAAATTTTGCCTGCGAGTTTCTGATCGATGGGCAGGGACCCCCCTTTACGATCCCGTTTACCCTGAAGCTCGGCCTGGAAGATGTGGGAATGCAAACGCTCGCCCAACGTGATGGCAGGGATGTTTTCGTGCAGCAAATCCTCACCAACTATGGCGACCGGCCCATCAGCTACAATGCGTTTGCAAACTTCGCGCAACGCGCGCGCCAGGAACGGCTCATCACCGACCTCGCCCCCGGCGCCACCACCGTCCGTCGATATCGATTCGAAAATGTGCCGCTCAAAGACAAATCAAAAGTTCATGTCGGCATCGAAGAACTCTCGGGCCATCGCCGTCTGAATAACGACGTTGACGTGCGATAAATGCCGAGATCGACCTTCGACACACGCGATGCGCGGGGTAGAATTAGGCGATGTCGCCTGATGCGCCTGGCGCCAATCCGCACGCAGTACTCGCAGCCACCGCCGCGGTGTTGGAGTACCGCCCAACGTCGCTGCACATCCCGCCTTCGGGAACGCGACCCATTTTTGGCTGGGGGCTGGTTATCTTCCCGCCAGCCGTCGCGATGATCTGCTGGCCGGCGCTCTTCGCAGTTTTCTTTGTCATGAGCTTCACGCTGGCGCTGATGGCAATCACCGGCTGCCTCTTCTGGGCGTGGAGCGTGAGTTATCGTCTGGCGAGCTGGTGTTATTGGAAGCGCGTGCGTGCTGCTTCCGCGGGGGACGGCGTTCAGCCGAGCCTGAAACGTCGAACTTATTTTCAGCTGACGCTCTTCGCCGGACAGACTGTCGGAATCCTGTCGAGCTGTCCGGTGTTTTGGTTTGTGCTTCAAGTGGCGAGTCGGCACGGATACAGGCCGCAGGCGTGGTGGTTGGGGTGGCGGCTTCTGTAACAACCCCGAAGGACCCGCGAAATCGTAATATATCTGAAATGAAATCTGCCGGCCCGCGTGTTCGCAGTTCCGGCAGATTGTCATTCGCTTCGATTGAAGCTGATTACCGATTGTTCTCGGTCGATTCCTTGCCGATGGCTTCTTGAACCTTACCAACGGCTTTCTGGACTTTTCCTTTGATCTGTTGAGCGGTATCGCCGGTGATTGCACCTGCGATGTCGTTCAATTTGCCCTTGGCCTGTTTCACTTTTCCAGCCGCAATATCTTCTTGTCCCATTGTGATCTCCTTTGCTGAGATGGTTCAACAAAGTTCGTGCCAGCCGCAGGCGGCGCGTCTATTTGCCGCACCCCCCGGGGGCTCTTGGCAGCCAGAAATGCGGAGGATGATTATTGCGGTGGCGTAAATATCGGTCGAATTACTACTTTCGCGAAAACACACCCTTAAATTATATTTTTGCGCTCTTCTCCATTGAGCAGCGCGCCTATAAATGTCGTAAGTCAGCAAGCAATCGATGATTCGGCGATTGGGTGGCGACTTCGTCTCTGCCAGTTTTTTGCGATGGCGGTTGATGTCGAAAAATGTTGGGAATTTTCAGGTTTGGCGAAGGTACTACACTTGCGAACCGCGAACTGACCCAGCCCTGCGGTTTTCGCCGCGCCACCATGACGGTGGCAATTCGGCTAACCACCCGGCGATTTTCCTGCTTTGTGAAGGAGTTTGATATGCATGTTTTAGCTTACCTCGATCCAGGCACAGGAAGTTTCCTCTTGCAGGTTCTTGCTGGTGGTATGTTTGGCGGGATCTTTTTGATCAAGCGTTTCTGGGGTCAGCTCAAGGGCTTGGTTTCACGCCGGCAGAGCACGACTGAATGACTACTGATCATCGGTTGGGGTCTTCTTACAGGGATCCAAGCGGATTTGTTTTTCGCCGAGAAGGCGAATTGCTCCGACAGGTTAATCAGAGTTATCGCGCTGATTTTGAAACCCTTGTTGAATCAGGCCTGTACCGCGCGGCCGTAAACGCCGGCCAACTCGTTGCACATGACGTAATTGATGCGCCTTTTGCCGACGCCCGCGTTGGCTGGAAGGTGATCCGTCCGCGCGCGCTGAACTTCATTTCGTATCCGTATGAATGGTGCTTCGGGCAGCTTAAAGATGCCGCCCTTGCGACACTTTCGCTCCAAAAGTTATCGCTGAAGCATGGCATGTCACTCAAAGACGCCACTGCTTTCAATATTCAATTCGACGCCGGCAAGCCCATCCTGATCGATACGCTTTCATTTGAGCGTTACGAGGAGGGCCAGCCTTGGGTGGCATATCGGCAGATGTGCCAGCACTTTCTCGCGCCGCTGGCTTTGATGGCGCTGCGAGATGTTCGCTTGAATCAGTTGCTGGTTACGAATCTGGATGGGGTTCCGCTCGATCTGGCCAGCGCACTGTTGCCTGCTTCCTCCCGCCTGAAGCTGGGTCTGCTCGTGCATCTCCATTTGCATGCAAAGATGCACCGCAAGCACGCGGCTAGCACCGAAAAGCCCGCTTCTCGCCAAAAAGTCGGCCGCACTCAGTTGCTCGGAATCCTCGACAGTCTCGAGTCCGGCATCAAATCCTTGAACTGGAAGCCCGGCGGGACGGAGTGGTCCGACTACTACCAGGATACGAACTACACGGATGCGGCGATGGAGCACAAGCGCAAGCTCGTCGGCGAATACATCGACGCGACGAGCCCGAAGTCTGTCTGGGACTTGGGCGCCAATACAGGTGAGTTCAGCCGACTTGCCAGCGATCGTGGAATTCCCACCATCGCATTCGATATCGATCCCGCCGCGGTCGAGAAAAACTATCGGCGCGTGCGGGAAAAAGGGGAGAAGAATCTTTTGCCGCTCCTGATGGATCTGACCAACCCCAGCCCGGCAATTGGTTGGAACCATTCCGAAAGAATGAGCCTTGTCGAGCGCGGCCCTGCGGATCTGGTGCTTGCACTGGCGCTGATCCACCATTTGGCCATTTCAGGGAACGTACCGCTGGGTGACATCGCGCAATTCATGGCGCGCGTCGCCCGCAATCTGGTTATCGAATTCGTGCCCAAGAGCGATTCACAGGTCGGCCGGCTTCTGGTCGTCCGCAAAGACATTTTCTCCGACTACACCCAGGACGCTTTTGAAGCCGAGTTCGGCCGGCATTTTTTAATTGTTCGTCGAGAGCCGGTTGCGGGCACTCAGCGCGTGCTGTACCTAATGAGCCGGCTGGCGGATCGATGAAACGATTCCCTTTTTACCCGCTTTTTATCGGCTTGTTCTCGCTGGTGGGCGTGTACGCTTCGAATCCGCTCGAGGCTTACGCCAGTGAATTGGTCACGCCCATTCTGATTCTCGTTGGGCTCACCGCGGTCCTGCTCATCCTGACCACACTGATTGTCCGCAATGTGCATCGCTCGGCAATGATCGTGGCCGCGATCATCTTCTGTTTTATGACCTACGGCTACTGGGTGGAAGTGCTTTGGAGCATCCATCCCGATCAGCGCCTCAGAATGGGATATCGATATGTGGTGCTGTTTCTTCAAGCCGTCACACTGATTCTGGCGGTGTACGTTTCGGTGCGCAAGGTCAAAGATCCCCGCGCTCATACGGCGAGCCTCAACTGGTTCTCGTGCCTGTTGCTTGCCTGTCCGGTATTGATCGTAAGCGCGCGTGGGGTCCGTGCGGCGTTTGGTCCGGAGCCAACTAAAGCGGCTGCGGTGAATGGATCACTGGCAACGGTCCCGTTGGACGCCAAGGCGGATCGCCCCGATATTTACTTCATCGTTCTGGACGCCCACGGCCGCAACGACATCCTCCGCGATGAATACGGCTACGATGATTCGCCCTTCCTTCAGCACCTCAAAGACAAAGGCTTTTACGTCGCCGACCAAAGCACCAGTAACTACATGTGGACGGAGTTGTCATTGCCGTCGGCGCTCAACATGCGCTACCTTGATGATCTGACCGGCGATGACGACGCAAAATGGAAACAGGCTGGCCAGCTCCTTCACAACAGCGCGTTGGTTGCCGAGCTTAAAACGGTCGGCTATCGAACCGTCGCGTTCGAGTTCCTGGAAAACTATCTCTCGCTCGACACCGCCGACCTGTATTTCAAAATCTCCGGCCACGTCGGCATCACTCCTTTGCAGCAATTGATTCTCGACACGTCCGTGCTTTCGCAGCTTGGCGGAAACGCGATCAAGAGCCATCTGATCCTCGATCGGTTCCACCTCAAGCGCGAGATGTTCCTTTACAAGCTCGAACAGATGCCGCGCGTGGCCACGTTGCCCGGCCCAAAGTTTGTGTTTCTGCACATGTACGAGCCGCACACGCCCTTCGTATTTGCCGCCGATGGGTCCGATCCGTTCGATCGGGGTTACGGGTCGATGTTCGATGGCCTCAACGACGAAGTCACCGATGAACAGTACCACGAGTGGTATCGCGACCAGGTGAGCTATACCGACAAACGGGTTATGGGGATGATCGATGCGATTCTGGCGCGCTCGAGCAAGCCTCCCGTGATCGTTCTGATCGGCGACCATGGTCCGCGATCCGGGATGCGCGTCGAGTTGGAGGAGAGCAATCTGCCCGAGTGCATGAGCAACCTTACCGCCGTCCTCCTTCCTGGCAAAAATGCGGCCGGGCTGTACCCCCAGATCACTCCGGTAAACCTTTTCCGAGTTGTGCTTAACGATTATTTCAATACGAAGCTTCCGCTGTTGGAGGATCGATCGTACTACTCCTACCCAACTCCCTTCATGCCGCACGATGTGACGGAAATCGTGAAACCGGAAGCCATCCGCCCGCCACGGTTCCCACCCAGCCTCAGCAATAGAGCGCAAGGTTGGCGTTAGCGCGCTCCCGTCGTTGGATTATCTTCCAATCGCGGCGGTCTTATGGAAGTGGTAACATGCTTTGGTGGCTCTCCGCCTGTTTGCCATCATTTCGCTGGTATCCCTGCTTCTGTGTCTCACCATCACCGCATTGTGGGGACGCAGCTATTCCGAATGCGTAACGTTCATGGGCACCGGTTGGGTCAAGTCATGGGAAGGGGAAATTGAGTGCGTGCAAATGCTCGAATTCTCCGGCCCGGCGGAATCGAGCGAGAATGGAAACCTTGGGGCAGACGTTACGCCTGACCCGCCTAAACCGATCGAATATCACGTTCAGCCGGTCGGTAAGTTAATGGTTGAGCCCACCGCTTTCGGGTTCGGGAGGACACATGGAACTCGCTTTTTCATGCAGGACGATCGTTTCTACGCATCGTCCTGGCAATGTTATGTAGTCCCGTATTGGGTCTTTGTCACGGCAACCGCGTTACTGCCGGTCCTTTGGGTTGCCAACCAGCGCCGCCTCCGGCGCAAAGCCGCCCGGCTCGCTGCCGCCAATGCGCCGCCCCAGCAGATTCACGTCACCTGAAACGGTCAAATCCAAAACGCGACGTTCAGCCCTATTCCCACAGGTAAGCCAATTGGTGTAAAATAAACCAGTTGACACTTCGTCTTATGTGGCTGGCTTGGCGATGTTTCACATCGAACGCCGAAAGGCCTCAAGGACGCTCGACCGGCATCCATCGTTTTGCGCGACGCTGGTGCTACTGATTTCCACTTCTGGCGGATGAATGCGCACCGGATGCGGAGGTTCGCACAATGGGTCGAATGGCATTCTGCGCGACGCTGTTTCTCGCGGCGGTTTCGGCATTCGCGGCCGATGATCGACACGTTGTCATCATCACCATGGATGGCTTCCCCAACTACGTTTTCCGCGATCCCCACGCGCCGATTCCGACCCTCCGCAGCCTTGCGGCCCAGGGCGTCGCGGCGGAGGGAATGCGCCCGTCCAATCCTTCAATTACCTGGCCCAATCACACGACCCTGGTCACCGGTGTAACTCCGGCTAAACACTCTGTGCTGTTTAACGGGCTGCTGATTCGCGAAGGCGCGGGCAAGCCCGATCGCATTGATATGGCGCGCGATCAGGCGGAGCTGATTGCGGTTCCGACACTTTGGGACATCGCGCATGCCGCGAGCCTCAGCACGGCCGCCATCAACTGGCCCTGTTCACGCAATTCTCCATCGTTGAACGATTGCATTCCCGACGTGCCCAATCCGTTTGATCACACCTCGCCCGATTTGAGAAAGGAATTGATCGAGGCGGGCATCATGCCTGCCTCAAAAACCGCGCTCGGTTTCCTCAGCCCTCCCCAGCAGGATCAGATGTGGACGGCGGCCGCGTGTTACGTTATCCGGCGGCGCCAGCCCAATCTGCTGGTTCTTCACCTGCTTCTTACCGATACGGTGCATCATCAATATGGGCCGCAAAGCACCGCGGCTTTTACCGCCATGGCCGTGGCCGATTACGAACTGCACGATGTGCTCAATGCCCTGGCTGATGCCGGCATCCACGACAAGACCACGGTCTTTGTCACGACCGATCATGGATTCGCGCGATTTACCAAGCTCATTCAGCCCAATGTGCTACTGCAACGCGAGGGCATTTCGCCTGGGCAAGTTCAGATCATCACCGAAGGCGGCTGCGCATTCGTCTATTTTAATGATCCCGCGACGGCTCCGCGGTTTAATGAACGGATCGTTTCACTTTTCAGTGGCAGGGAGGGAATCGGCGAAGTGATCCGCCCAGACCGTTTTGCATCTCTGGGCCTCCCCATGCCCGGCAAGAACTCCCGCATGGGCAACCTGCTGCTTACCGCAAAGGACGGCTATTCGTTTGGGCCCGGCAATTTCGGTGAATACGTGATGAGCACTTCGAAGGCATACACGGTAGGGGGCCACGGCTACATGAGTGATAACCCGCGAATGACTGGGATGTTTGTCGCGGCTGGCCGGGGCATTAAGAAGGGCGCCAAGTTGGGGATGTTCGATAACACTTCAGTAGCGCCAACCGCGGCATACCTCCTTGGCCCAGCGATGGCTTGCGCTGACGGGCGGATCCTTACAGAGATCCTAAGCGAACCTCCCGCCAAGTAACCGTCCGAGCCGCTAAATCTGTACCTTGCCAGATGAGCCCATCGGGGCGATTCTACCGTTCCATGACCTCGTCAGAGATTAAAGTCGTCGCCGATCACGCGGCATTGGTTGAAGAAGCCGCCGATCAAATCGCCACGGCTGCCCGAATTGCGCTGGCCGATCATCAGTGGTTCTCCATTGCTCTGTCGGGCGGCTCGACGCCTGAGCCGGTGTATAGCCGGCTTACGGAAGAACCGTACAACACTGCCATCGATTGGTCGCGCGTTCGCATTTACTTCGGTGACGAACGCTGCGTTCCCCCCGATTCCCCGCAAAGCAATTATCGCATGGCCAATGAGGCGATGCTCTCCAAGCTGCCGATTTCCGCCGAAAACATCTTCCGCATGCGCGGCGAAATTGATCCCAACCAGGCCGCGATGGAATACGGCCGCCTGCTCAAAGAGCATTTTGGAGACACCGGCGGCGTCGATCTAAATCTTCTGGGAATGGGAGATGATGGCCACACGGCTTCCCTGTTCCCCAACTCCGAGGCCCTGAAGGAAACCAGGCACCGGTGCGTCGCACATTTAGTGACCAAATTGAATGCGTGGCGCATCACAATGACTGCGCCATTCATCAATCGATCGGATGCGGTCATCTTCCTTGTGAGCGGGGCGGACAAGGCTGCCCGTGTGCGTGAAGTCAGGGAAGGTCCGCACGATCCACAGCGGCTCCCCTCCCAACTCATTCACCCGGTAAACGGGCGATTGCTCTGGCTGCTGGACTCCGCTGCCGCAGGGATAGGTTAAACCGCTGTGTCCGCACGTGTTTGTCAGGTTCGGGCTGTGCATCGCGTCACATTCTTCTTGCCCAATTGCCGGTTTGAAGCTAACTTAGATTTGTAGGCCTGCGATGGGGGAAAGCCCGGCAATGTGGAGCCCGAGGTTATAGAGGGCATATCCTTATGCAAGCGGTACTTGTGATGTTCCGGTCAGATGGCGAGCGACGGAGTTTCTCTGTCGCCCGAGATATCACTGTCATCGGCCGTCGTGAGGATTGTGATCTTCGAATTCCCCTGGGCGATATCTCTCGAAAACATTGTCGGCTCATCCGCGATGGTGAAACCCTCCGTGTCGAAGACCTGGGCAGCTCAAACGGCACCTTTCATAACGGCCAGCGCGTTCAGGAAGCAACCCTGACCGCCGGCGACAGCGTTCAATTGGGTCCGGTCGTATTCGTGCTCCAAGTTGATGGAGTGCCGGCCGATGATGAACTTGCCCCAGTGATCGCCGCCCCGGTCAATGAAGAAGCGGCTGGCGTTGTTCCGGATGTTCAGGAAGGCGCTGCTGCCGAAGGCGAACCGCACTTGGCCGAAGCAGAAGGTACCGTCGGCCCCGGCTTCATGGATGAAGTCCCCTCCGAAGACGAACTGGAAAACATCGAGCACATGAGCGAGGTTCCCACCGATGATGAAGATGATGACGGGTTCAATGCCGTTCTCGATGAATTGAGCAACAAACAAAAGTCGCGGCAGCGATAATCGGACGCCGAAGTTAGCCCATCTCCACGCCTTCTCGCTCCATCTGATCCAGCGCCGATAAATAGTACGGAATAATGTTCCCGGTCGGGTTCTTCAATTCAACCACCATGCGGTGGTTGATTGTGTGCCAGTGGTCGGCGGGCCAGACGCCCAGGTGCCGGCCCCACGTTGAACTGCTGACCGATACCAATCCGTCGTTTTCCCCCTCGGCATCCGATACCACCTTGAATGCGTGAAGCGCAAACGCCGGCACTCGATGCCAGGGCCGGGATGCGCTGACGGAAAAGTATTTCACGTGCGGGCTGTCGCTCACTTCTTCGTTAAATCTTCGGCAACTGTCGGTTGTCAGATCCTTCATTGCGTCGATATCAAGCCCCAGCACCCCCGCGATGCGCAGCCATCCCAAACGCCGGCCAAGGTTGCGCAGGCACCAATTTGCGAAGGGGCTGCCGCGGTGGGGGGTTGTGATCGTGAGAAGAGCGGTGACGTGCTTGTCCATTCCCAGGCGGCTGATCATGTAACGGGCATCGAGGCCGCCCATCGAATGGCCAATGACCACGACCTTGTCGCGCTTCATGATATCGAGTTGTCGTAGGACCGTTTCCTTCAACTGCCGCGCTCGCCGGGCGATGCCGGCTGTGGGGTGGACGCGCGTCACGATCATCGGATGACCACGTTCGGCTAGCGCGCGGTCGATGCCGCGGTAGTAGGGCAGGCGGATTGGGCCGGCGCCAAAGTCGGGTGCACCCATGATCCCATGGTGTAGGACGATAGGAACGCGGCCGGGGCGGTCATTCAAAACATCAGTCTCGTGATGCACCCACTCGATGTATCAAAAAATCATCATTCCTAGAAGTGAAACCCGCGTCGCAATTTTAAGAGAAGTGGATGGCTCCGGGAGTTGCGACTCGAAGGGGAATTTCTCGGTCATCGGTTCGGCGCACATGGATCTTCTGCCCTTCGGGACAGCCGCACATAATGGGCGCCAGTGTCACGGCGTCCGCCTCGTCGGTTGTCCAAAGGGTACCCACCACACGCGGTTGATCGTCCTTTACCAGCATCACTGAAAACGTCATATCCGTCTCCTTCCGTGGTCCCGATGCTCGGAACTAAACAAAACGGATGCCAACGGTTCGATACGTGATCAGTCGAACAAAGTGGGCATGGGAGGTGGGGAATTGATCTGAAACTGGGTGCGGGCGAAGTTGGGCGAGCTTTCATAGATCTCTTCGATTCGGGCCACCCGGTCAGCCTGGTCCGGCGGTTTGTCCCAGCGGATCCGCTTGATCCGCGGGAAGCGTAGCGCGTAGCCGCTGGCATGCCGGGCGCTTTTCTGGATTTGATCGCAGGCGATCTCCAAGACAATCTGCGGCTTCACCGCGAAAACCCGCCCCGCGCGGGCGATCGCGATGGAGTGAAAAAGCGCGGTTAACTGGGCGATCTCGGCATCGGTGAGCCCGCTATACGCTTTGCCGACATTGACCAGCTCCGCGCCGGGCAAAGATGGATCGCGATCCCACACCGCAAATGTGTAATCGCTCAAAACATCCCGCCGCTTCCCATGCCCGAACTCAGCCGCGGTGACCACGCAATCGAAGGTGGGAAGGTGGGTCTTGAGCTTCAGCCACCATTGCCCGCGCCGGCCCGGCGAATAGGCCGACTGTGGGTCCTTCAGAATAATGCCTTCGTTGCGCCTGCTGCGCGATGCTTCAAATGCCGCGGCGATCTCGGAGGCTTGTGTCACGTCGCATATCTGGGGCATCAGGATACGCGGCAGCGTACCGCCGCCGCTCGCGGCCAGGTCGCGCAGCGAATTCCGGCGCACTTCCAGCGGCTCATCCATCAGCAGCGTTCCATTCAAATAAAGAATGTCGAACGCAATGAACGCCGCGGGGTTTTCCAGCAGCATGCGCCGCGACAGCGTCTTACGGCCAAGTCTTCGCTGGATATGCGCGAAGGGCAAAACCTGTCCATCGCGATATGGAACGATCTCGCCATCCAGCAAAAACTCGCCGGGCAGACTGGCCAAGGCGCTGACCACATCGGGAAAGCTCTCATCCGTCCGATCCATGGTCCGGGTATAGATTGCGATTCGATCCGCCGACTTGTGTACCTGCGCCCGGATGCCATCGAGCTTGTCCTCGGCGTAGTACATTCGCCCGCCCAGGGCTTCGCCGGCGAGTTCGGCGGTTTCCATCGGCGTGGCCAGCATGAACTGAATTGGATGGAACAGCCGAAAAGAGGCTGTCTCAATCGCGTTGCGCTTTGCCAGCACCGCCACCTCATCCAGATCGCCCACGAGAAGCTGGCACCGCTGAATGGCGGATAATGGTTTCTCAAAAGCCTGTGCCACCGCCGCCTGAAGTACGCCCTCGCGCACGCCGTTGCGCAACTCGCGGAACAGGATCTTCGCCAGATACGCGGCTTCACGCGGCTCATCGCATCGCGCAAATAGCCTCATCAACACATCGCGCTTGGCGGCGCCGCTGTTGGTATTCGCCAACCCATCAAACGCCGAGGAAACTTCGGTTAGCGCCAGTGCAGACAACGCTTCGCCATCGCCCCCTTGCAATCCATCCTCACCGCGCATCCCGGCTTTCCAAACCATCGATAGCGCCTCCCCAGTCTCTCCGCTGCGCACCACCAGGTCGTGAAACCTCTCCGGATCCATCCCGATCAGCGTCAGCACGACATCATTGACAATGCTCCATCCCACCCCCAACACCCGTTCATCGGTGGCTGGAAAGTTTCGTCCTCCGGCATACCGCACCGCAAGTCGAAGGTTCTCTTCATCCAGTGATCGAAAGTACGCTGCGAGAATGGATTGCTTCTGGAGTTTTTTTGTGGTGGCCGCGACTTGATCGTTCACTTCTGCAAATTCGCGCAGGCTGGAACACATGCTCATGGTATGGGACGAAACCGTCGTCAAACAACCGATGGCACTTTACATGGCACCAAGCCAAATCTACCGTGATGACATGGCAAAGCGTTATACCGTCAGCAACGGAAAGATTGTCCTGACGCTCGAAGAAGCTCCAGAGGGCGGATTTGTAGTGACCGCTCCAATGGAGCCCGAACTGATCACGGAAGCCGAGACCATCTCCGAGGCGTTCGAAATGGCTGCTGATGCATTGAAGGCGCTACGACAGTCGCGGGTAAAGCTGCTTCGCAAACTGTCCCCTTCGCACGCTTAATTCTGCAAATTAAACAAAATTGAATCGACGGAAGCTCGAAAAACATCTCAGCGCGCACGACTGCTTTCGTCATCACGGGGGCGGAAAACACGATATTTGGGTCAATCGATCGACCCTCGCGCAGGCTCCGGTTCCGCGACACCGTGAACTAAAAAGGAGCACGGCACGGGGAATATGCAGAATGCCTTGGCATTCCTCCGGCCCCAGGCCTCTAACTTCTACAAATGCACCCGCCGCGTGTACACAAACCACTCGACAAACAGCAGCGGCAATCCCACAAAAGTCACCAGGTACCACCACCACTCCCGGCGGGTCTGCTGTTCCTTGACGATCTGGACGTCCGCTTTCATGTCGCCCGGCGGCGCGGTCACGGGAAAAATATTGCTCTCATTTTCATCCAGCAAATTGACCGCCATCCGCTCAAATTGCGGCACGGCGGGCTCAGTCACATACACTCCCACCTGATTTAAGGGCGGCAACGCGAAATCTCCGCTGTCGGGAATCTTCAGCGTTCGTGAGCCGCTCGGTCCCTTCAACGTCAATGTCTTGAGATCCGCCCCGGCACGCTGGAGATTCGCCCGCGGAATGACCGGGGAGGCGCCAGGCTCGTACGCCTCGCGCACGTTCATGTCCCCGCCGACCGCCAGGAACTGCATCGCCCGATGCCAGAACATCGGAAAGGTCAGATCGAACGGCCACGTGCTGGCGATCACGTCAAACCCGATCACAATATTCGTCCGCTTCCCATCGCGCGCCAGTACGATCAACGGCCCCTTGAGCCCATCGACCAGAGTCTGCGCATCCAGCGGAACCTGAAGCTTCAGCGTCGATTGAATGTACAAGCGGTTCATCATCAGGTCCTTGAGAATCGGATGATCGCGATTCCAATCCAGGACCTCTTCGTTGCCCACCATGACCGCATTGCCCAGCGCATCTTTTGCGACCGTGATCTTCTGCCCCGGCCCCTCCGAAGCAGGGGGTACCGCGCCGACATACACGAAATTTCCAGTCTCCGGAACCTGCTTGGGAGTGTACCGATCGAAGATCACCACATCAAAATTCTGCGGCTGCTTTTGCTCATAATCGGAGGGTTTCATGATGGCGGGGGACTTGAGGCTCAAGCTCGCCATCGCCTCTTCGAGAAATATGTTTCCCTCGCTCACCAGCAGCACGGCCAGTTGCTTGGGTGATGGAACAATCACCTGCGCCACATCATCCGCCGCCAGCACATCGTCCCCGCGATGCATTTGTTTGACGGTGATCGTAGCCGCGGTGGTCAGATCAAGGTCGAACGTGACGCTGTCGCTTTGGGAGCGGCCATTGTCCTTCTGCCACTTGTCGCGCTCATCCTTGCCCCAGCGCTGCGGCAGCAGATAGGCCATTTCGTTCTTGGAGCTGCCGCCCGCCTCTACCACTTCCCCATCCACGTTCAACTGAACCGGGACTTCCACCGGCTGGGTTCCGAAATTGGCCAGCCGGACAAAGACTTGAACCTGCGTCGGCCGTTCGTAGTTGCGTTTGGCGGATAGAGCAACGATCCCCACGTTTCCCGAATCATCTGATCCCACGCGCTCGAAGTGGAGCTTTCCATGGACTGCCACGTCGTTTCCATCGAGGGCCCGCCCGTCGGAGAAGAGATAAACATCCGCCGGATCGACGTTTGGCCGCAACTGATCCGGATTGAATGCCATCGACGCATCCGCCAGCTCGTAAGCAAGCTTCAGCTTTGTGTGGCGATCGGTCGGCTCGATAGAATCGATCGCCCGCTTGAGCGCCACCTGGTCGGAAGTGAACGATTGGAGCGTCTCAGCTGAGTCGTCAAATGCGACAACCATCGCCGACGACTCTTTCTGCATCGACTCAACAAGCTCCTTGGCCCGCTGCTTGGCTTCTTCAAGCCGGGAATGCTCATTCATGTCGCGCGCCGACATGGAAGCGGAGCGGTCGATCAAAATCACGCTCCGCGCCCCGGGCGGGGGCCGGTAACTGGTCACCGGCCGTGAAAACGCCAGCAGCAGCGCCAGTAGAATCAGCAGTTGCAGCAAAAGCAAAAGGTTCCGCCGCAGCTTTTGAAACGGCGAATTCACCTGCAAATCCTGGATCGCCTTCCGCCATAACAACGTAGATGGCACAACCATTTCACGCCGGCGCAATTTCAAAAAATACAAAATCAAAAGCGAAGGAATCACCAGCGCAGCCGCCCCGACTGCGGCGCCCCAGTTCAAAAAATGCGGCAAAGAGGACATAGGAGTTAGTGCTGAGTGCTGAGTGCTGAGTGCTGAGCGGGGCGACGTATCGCATTTCCTGGGACGGGCCTTTCTGCCAGTCTTCGGGTAGCCACGGATGCTCTAAGGCCTCCGATAATTCGCGCCAATTCCTCACCTTGTTTCATAAGGTCACTAAACAAGACCTCATCGATATAACCGGTATCAAGTGCCACATAAAGTTGGGATCGAACCTCCGCGCAAGATGACTTTGAAACCGATAGAAACTGGTGGAACTCACCGGCCCCATTTCGCTCGAAACCCTCGGCAATATTCGACATAATTGATACGGCCGCCCGCTGAATCTGGCGCGAAAGCCCATAATCGCGCGCAAATCGTCCAGTGCTTGTCATCAAATAAATGTTTCTGCAAAAGGTACGCGCCTTTTGCCACGCCACCAAATCTTCAAATCGGCTGATACTCATAAATGCATCCCACTTCCGAACTCCGCACTCAGCACTCAGCACTTATCCCAAAAGCCCGCGCTCGCGGAGATAATTTAAGACCAGTGTGTCAAAGGGAACCGCGGTACTAGTGAAAAGGTATGTCCCACCGCGCCTGGTGCAAAAGTCCTTGAGGGCCAGGCAATACGCGTTCAAATTCGATTTGTACTGTTTAACAAGCGGCTGTGTAATCGACACCTCCGCCATGTCGTCATCCTCGATATCCCGCAGCTTCAAATCCCCCTGCAAATCCGGCTCAATCTCCTGCGGCGACAACGCCTGCACGCAAAACAAATCGTACTTTCCGCCCGCCACATACCGCAGCCCCGCCTCGAATCCTTCCTTGATGAAGAAATCGCTGAGCACGACGCAGACGCCTTTCTGGCGATGCTGAAGGGCAAACTGCCGGCACGCCTCCGTGAAGTGGCTCGCCCCGACCGGCTCAAGCTTCTGGAGGAAATCAATCATCTGCGCCACCCGCCGCCTGCCTCGCAGCGCCCCCGTCTCGGCCACCACCCCATCCGCCATCGCCACCACGCTCACCCGGTTGTAGTTGACCAACCCAATGTAAGCCAACGCCGCCGCCACCTGCTTCAGATACATCGCCTTGTTCGGATTCCCGTAGTCACAGCTCTTGCTCACATCCAGGAGCACGTACAGCGCGAGGTCTTCCTCTTCCAGAAACAGCTTGAGAAAGAGTCGATCGAGCCGGGCATAGATGTTCCAGTCAATGAACCGCAAATCGTCGCCGATGACGTAATTACGATAATCCGCAAACTCCACCGACTGGCCGCGCCGCTTGCTCCGCCGCTCTCCCTTCATCTTCCCGGCCAGCATCTTCCGCGACATCACGTCCAGCTGATCCAGCCGGGCCATGAAGGCGGGGTCGAGAAGGGTTTTTGGCTGGCCGGCGATTGTCGTCATGGGAGCAGCTCAGATTGTTTGCCACAGATGGACACAGATGAACACAGATAAGACAAAGTCAGTTGCGGTTGCCACGTAATCTTTTGACTTCTACACGTTGGCCGAAGTTCAGGAGCAGGCAAAGTGGCATCTTGGTTGCCGCGAGATAGTTGAGGCATTGCGCCGTGTGGCCATCATCAAAGTTTCGTGCGGCCTTAATCTCCAGGAGGATCTGTCCACTCACGATTAGATCCGCAAAATATTTGCCCACGGACACACCGTCATACAGAACATCGATCTCTACCTGCTGGGTCACTTTCAACCCGTTCTTACGAAGCTCGATCACAAGCGCATTCTCATACACTTTCTCCGCAAACCCACAGCCCAACACATTGTGAACCCTGAAGGCACATCCAATGACCTTCTCGCTCAACTGCCTGAGCATTTCTTCATCTGTGTCCATCTGTGTTCATCTGTGGCAATAATTCCCGCTTTGTCCGCGGCTTCTTGGCAGTGTTAGGCTTTCCCTGCAACCATCTCCGCCTCAATCGCCGTTGGCGTATCGTTGGCCACTTTCTGCAACACCATATCCGTGGTAATGCCTTCGGCTTCGCCTTCAAAGTTCAAAATCACTCGATGCCGCATTGCGGGCACCAATACATCCTTGATGTCCTTAAAGCTCACATGGAATCGCCCATCGAGCAGCGCCCGCACTTTTGCTGAAAGCGTAATCGATTGGGCTGCCCGCGGGCTCGCTCCAACCCGCAGGAATTGGTTCACCATCGGTATCGCAAACTCCCCCTGCGGGTGCGTCGCCAACACACAACGCACGGCATAGTCCTGCACGTGCGGCGCGATGATCACGCGCTGAACCAGTTGCTGATACTCAATAATCTTCTGGGCATCCAGCACCGGATTGATCTGCACCTTGTGGCCGGTCGTCGTGCGATCGAGGATCGCTTTCAGTTCCTGCCGGTTGGAGTAGTTCACAATCAGCTTAAAGAAGAACCGGTCGAGCTGGGCTTCGGGGAGCGGATAGGTTCCCTCCTGCTCCAACGGGTTCTGTGTCGCCATGACGAAGAACGGCTCCTCCAGCTTCCTCACTTCGCCGCCGGCGGTGATCTGATGCTCCTGCATCGCTTCGAGCAACGCGCTTTGTGTCTTGGGCGTTGCGCGGTTGATTTCGTCCGCCAGAATAATCTGGGCAAAAATCGGTCCGGCCATGAACGTGAACGCACGTTGTCCGTGCTCATTCTCCATGATCACGTTCGTGCCTATCACGTCGGCCGGCATCAGATCGGGCGTGAACTGAATGCGCCCAAACTTCAGATTCAGCGCCGACGCCAGTGAGCGGATCAACGCCGTCTTCCCCAAGCCCGGCACACCTTCCAGCAGCGCATGCCCGCCAACGAACAGGCACGTCAGGACGCCGTCCACGATCTCCGTGTGCCCAACAATCGCTTTGCCGATCTCCGCGTGCACCGCCCGAAAATCCCGCCGAAACGCATCGCACTGCGCCTGAATCTGCTGGTCCACACCTGGAACGTTGCTGGTCGTCATGCAAACCTCTCAAAACAATTGATTCTGTTGTGACACGGGTTTGTAACCCGTGCATCCAATTCTCAATCATGGGTCGAATTTCAGCGTCGATCAACCCAAGCAGTCAGGCCGCAAACACGGGTTACAAACCCGTGTCACGAGCTGCATCCAATCGTATTACCCCTCTTCTTCCTTCTTCTTAATCTGCTGCTGCGCCCTTCGCTTGGCCTCCAGCAAGCTCCCCATATGCCCGCCCGGAGAACTGGGCGCGCCTTTTGGCTCGATCTTCTTCGGCGGCGGGGGGACAGGCTTGTCCGTTGCCCCCCCGACTACCCGGGTGATATTTCCCTCAACGCCCTTTGGCGCGGTGAATTTCGCTTTCGGATCCGGCCGCGGCCCGGGCGCTGCGGCCCCGCCCATCTCGGCGGGCTTGAATTTCGTTTCTGCCACTTCCTCCCGCACGCGCTTGAGCGCATCCAGCGTCTGTGCATTCTCCACGCGCCGGAGCGTCGTAAAGTCGCGTACGCGTGTTGCCGCCGCGGTCGCCATGCGTTTGGTTGATGCCCAGTCCCAGGCGATTCTCCGCAGCGCCACATCGAGAACGATCAACCCAAGCAGCCACGGCAGCAATCGATCCCACACCGGCAATGGCGAGCTGCTGATCATCAGCCCTTCCCGCCGAAATACATCCGCGCCCGTCGGATCAAATGCGTTGATTACATGCCCATTGGTCCGCGCGGCAATTTCGTTCAGCAGTCGGTCGTTACTCTTCAACTCGCGATACTCGGGCTCCGTGTTCATCGCCGCCCCCGACCTCAACACTCCGCTCCCATCCTTCCCTGAATATTGCAAACCCAGCACGTAATTCCCGGAAGTCTTGGCATCAAACTGCGCTTCATAGGTGCCGGGCCCGGTCGGCACCAGCTTCACCGGCACATTCTTCATGTCCGGCCCGAGCACCGTTCCCTCGATGTTCAAAAAGTTCAGATACTTATTATCCTTCCCCACCGCCTCCACCACGATCTTCCCCTTGTCGCCGACGATATTGGTCTGCACGTCGAAGTCCGACGACATCGGCGGCCGCGAAACGCCCCGCACCATCTGCGCCCAGAACTTCGAATACAACGTCGAACCCAGCCACCTCGATGCCCAGATCGCGCTGGCGTCGCTGGTAAATACCGCCGACCTTCCAAGTCCGGTTTGCCAGTGCGCCATGATCGGATCGTGCATTTTGCCCGCCGCGATGGGCATCACCACTTTCGGATCGCTTTTCCGGGTAGTCAGCACCATCCCAAACACATCGGGGAACCCGCTCAATCCTTTGACAAATTCGGACGAGGGATCGACCAATTGCATCGGAATGCCTTCCGAATCCGTATGGATCAGCGTCCGCCGGACAACCGTTGCCTCTTTAATGAAGATCTTCGGCAGCTGATTGAAGTCCCCATTGATCGGCCCGTACGTCCGACCCTTCAGCGTCTTGGCGATCTCGTCCATCGTGGGCCCAACTGCGGCTCCGTGCGGATAAACGCTCACGGTCGATACGCTGATGTTCGCCTTCAAATACGCATCATAAAGATTCTGATTCGGCGCCTGGGGATCTCCATCGCTGATGATGATCACATGCTTGAATTGCGCATCGCTCTGGGCGAGCCCCCGCGGGCTACCCTTGCCGCCGTTTAATGCCACGTTAAGGCAATCATCAAAGCTCGGCATATCGCCGGGCTGCATCTTTTTGGCTGCCGCCACCGCTGCCGATCCATCTCCCTTTTCACTCAGCGGCAAATCCCACTGGCTCCCACCGCCGCCCCCAAATCCGCCGCCACCCCATCCATAGGTAATGATCCCCACCTCATCGCGCGACGAAAGCGCCTCGATTGCCTTCAGTGCACATTCCATCCCCCAGTAATTGCCATTTGGAAACTCACACGAGTGCATCACCAGGGCCAGCGCCCCCTTGCCGATTTGCCTCTGCGCCGGAATGTCCATGTCCACCGGCAAGATCTTTTCCACCGCCGATCCCTGCCACCCGCCTGCGCCAAACGCCTGGTCCCCGCCAATCATGATCAACCCGCCGCCCATATCATGGACGTACGACTGAAGCATCTTGTCCTGCTCATCGCCGATTCCCCCGGCACCGCGCGGCACGTTCGCCAGTACGATCGCGTCATAATCCTGCAATTGCACGGCATTGGTTGGAATGCCATCCGTCGTCACATGCTGAACGTGGATCTTTTCACCCATCAACGCCTTGGCCAGCTCATCGCCCGCGCCGCGGTTTCCATTCTGATCCAGAACGTTATCTACGTACAAAACCTTCCCCTGGCCCTGTACGAAGGTAAACGCATCGGCCGTGTTGTTGATCTCCACCGCCCCCTTGTCACCTCCCTGATCCGCTGTAAACACCGCGTGAAACTGATGTGCGCCCGCCTGCTTGAGCGCGGGCACCTTGATGTATTGGACGTTCTTCCCCGGGTTCAGCGTCACCTGCCGTGCCGCATCCACTTGCGGCGTGGTCAGGTCCATGTCCAGCGGCTCACGACCGCCAGTTGTTTCATGCATGACCGTAAGCTTCCCCGCCACCGGATGATTGGCCGTGCTCGAAAGAATAATGGACAAACTGAACGGCTCATCCTCGCGCTTCCACGCCGGCGCCACAAACCGGTCGATCATCGCCGCATTCTTCACATCATAATGAAGCGGCACCACGTCAATCTGCACGTGCTGCGCCGCCGCCGCCTCCAGCGCCGCATCCAGGTTTCCCGCTGTATCGTTCCCATCCCAGAACAGCACGAGCCGATGCATCGCATCTTTTGATAGCGAGGCCAGCGCGAGTTGAATTGCCGAACCAGCGTCGGTTCCCGTCCCCGGATCTGGAATCGAATGCGTATCCAGCCGTGGTTCCTTGCTGGGCATCAGGTCGATCAGCGCATTCTGCTTAAAGCTGATCACGCCGATCTTGTCGTCCGCCTGCTTGTCTTCTTCTTTCGCAAGCGACGTAATCCATTCATCCTCCGCCGCCCGTAAAGGCTTGTTCGGATGCCCCGGATACTTGTCGAAGTACCGCATCGATCCGCTCACATCCACCAGCGCCATCACCTCGAGGCTCTTATGAACGCGTTGCCAGCGGATGCCCCCCAAAATCAAAATGAACAACAGCAGCACCGTCAGCCGTACCCCGATCGCCACCCACTTCCGCAACTTCCCCAGCCCATTGAGCGACCGCATCCCCAAAAACACGACAATCGCCCCCAACCCCAAAAACAACAGAAACCCCATCCACCCCGAAATATATTCGAGGTGAATCGGCCACACGATTGCTGTCGGCAGGGGGAGGTTCATGTTTTCATTGCTTCTTCGTTCATGTTTAGTTGTCAGTTGTCAGTTGCGCGCATTTTTACAACTGACAACGAACCACTGACTACTGACGACACGAACCCTCCTCAAAATTCAAATACCTGTAACCGATTATTCCCCGCATCCACTGCGACCACTCGATCATGCTTGTCCACCGCCACTCCCCACGGATACGCGAACTGCCCCGGGTCTCTCCCCGCTGTACCCCACGTCTTTAGACCCTTTCCCGTATCCTTATCAATCATCTGCACCCGGTTATTCCCGAACTCACACACGATCAAATGCCCCTGATTGTCCTCCGCCAGCCCGTAGGGGAATCGAAACTGCCCCAGATCCGATCCCACTTCTCCCATGTTCCGCACCCATTTTCCATCGGTCGTAAAAACTGCGATCCGGTGATTGCACGCATCCGTTAGATAGACGAGCCCCCGATCGATCACCATCGACTCCGGCCTGGACAATTCTCCGGCGCCGCTTCCCAGCCGCCCGAATTGAAAAAGCTTCTTCCAATTCCGGTCAAAAACCTGCACCCGATCGTTCCCGCCATACTCGCTGACGTAAATCCGGTCGCCATCAAATCCAATATCCGTCGGAAGCTGAAACTCTCCGTCCCCATTCCCCTCGCTTCCAAACATCCGCAAGATCTTCCCGTTCATCGAATAAACAATGATCCGATGGTAATGCGTGTCCGGCACCCACAGATTCCCATCCGGCCCCACCTTCACGCCCACCGGCTTGCCCATCTTCCATTCCGGCATCTGCCACTCGGCCAGGCACTTCCCATTCCGATCCAGCCGCTGAACGTGGGCTACCCGATCGATGATAAAAAACGTATCCGCCCCCGCCTCATACGTAATCGCCCGAGGATAAACTACCTCCGCCGGCCCCGTCCCCGTCTCACACCAAATCGCCTCCGGCTTCCCCCGCTCACCACACCCCAACGACACAAGCGCCAATAGCATCGCGCCCAGAATCCCCACGCGCAATCCAGCCCGCTGCCTCTTATTCCCGCCACCGGTACACCGGGGGAGGGTAGGGAGGGGGGCTTCAATTGACATCTGGAAATTCAATTCACGACATTCTGCAATCTCCCACCGCTTTCCATACTGGCTTCGATTGAACGATGAAACAAACCCCCTCCCTCCCCTCCCCCGGCGTACCGGTGGAGGGAAAAAAAAGCCGCCTAAAGTGCCACGCAACTTATGCGAGAAAGAATCCGAAACCCCAATCCCCAACCCCGCGCTGCCCCCGACGCCCCAACGCCGTTCCTCATGAATCCGTTTCCAACCCCAGGACAGCGCCATTCGAATTTCCATCAGGAGAGCGACACCCGCCGCAAAAGCTCAACTCCGTACGCGGCCTACTTTTCCGCATCCTTCTTCAGGTTTCCAAAGTACCCTCGAACGGCCTCCTGATCTTGTCGGGGAATCCGCTGTTCATCCACTTCATCTGTGGCTTCCTTATCCACTGTCGGAAGCACTGTGTGCAAATCCATTTTTGCGCCACCCTTACTCGAAAGGGCTTTCACAAAACTGCTCGCCAGGATCTTTCCCTTCTCATTTTTATTCGATATGTCCGTTTCATCTTTCACCGAGAAAGGCGCGACCTCCGGCCGCGGCCGGTTGTCACCCGCGGCGATCCCACCACCACCACCGTTGCCCGCGCCTTTACCGCCATTCTCCTTACCCCACGGCCCGACACCCTGCCCCTGCTTTACTTCTCCACCCTGCCCCGGGTTCTCGCCGCCATCCTGGCCGCCATTGGCACCCTGTCCATTTCCCGCTGCCACTTGCTGGGCATCGTTGGCCATCGCCTGCATCTGCTGCATTTGTTGCTGCATCTGCTTGGCCGCATCGGCCATCTGCTGATTCTGTTGCCCGCCCGGCTGCTGGCCTTGTTGCCCACCCTGATTGGCCATCTTCGAAGAATTGCCCTGCTTGGGCTGGCCCTGCCCGCCACCCTGCGCCGCTTGCTGCATCGACTGCGCTAAAGCCTGCGCCGACGCGGCCATCTGCTGTGCCGCGGCTTGCTGGTTGGCCTGTTGCTGCATCTGCTTCATTTGCTGCTGAATCTGCTGCGCCATCTGCCGCTGTTGTTGGGCCGTTTTTCCACCCTTCTGGTTCTGTTGCTGCGCCAGATTCTTGGCCATCTTCTGCAACTGTTGCTGCGCCTGCTTATCGCCAGACGCGGCCTGCTGCATCATCTTGGTCATCTCTTTAGCCTGCTGCTGGGTCGCCCCCATCTGCTGCAACTGCTTCTGCATCTGCTCCTGAACCTTCGGATCATTGGCCATGTTGTTGATTGCCTGGGCCAGGTTCTTCATCTGCTCCGCGGCCTTCTCCTGATCCTTCTTGTTCATCTTGTCGAAGCCGCCTACCGTCTTCGACAAATCCTCCACCGCCTCGTCGAACTTGCCATCCGCCATCGCGCGATGCGCCTGTGCCAACGGCCCATTGTCATTGCTCGGCGGAGCCAGGTTCTTAAACGCGTTCATCTCCTGTTTGGCAATCGCGTAATCCTGGTTCTGCTTAACTTTTTCCGCGATCGCCTGCTGCACATCGCGCATGGCCTTCTCGGCGGTCGTCTTGGCCCGCTCGGGATCCATCGTCGGCCGGTCCTGCATGGCCTTCAACTCGGTCAGGGCCAGCCGGATTTCTTCTTTATTAGCAACGGTTTGCGGTGCTGTGGCGATTTCTTTGATCGCGCGATGCACCACTTCCTTGGCCTGCCGCTGTTCCTGCTCTGCTGCCTGCGTTTTCTTAAGTCGATTGGCCTGTACGCCCAGCAGATCGAAGCTCGGCAGCCACATCATCGTGCAAACCGCCGCCATCGCCGCCACTGCTGTCCCACCCGACGCCTTGGGCACTTTCACCGGAAACTGCTTATTCAAGCTGACATTTTCCGCCGACCGCTCAGCATCCCGCACCGCCGCCATCGCAAACGGGTCTTTGCTTTGCCGGATGTACAGTGCCGTGCTGAACTTTTCTTTGAGTGCCAGCTTCTCATCAATCGCCACCGCCGCCCGCTTGGCGCTGGGCCTCCGCCAGATGGCATAACCCAGCGAAGCCGCAACGGTCACCCCCAACCCCGACCAAAACCAGACCATCTGTCGCGGCAAATGCACCTGCACCAGCTTGTCGATCAAAATCGCCGCCCAAACCACAATTGCGTAGTAAATCCCCGCCCACGCCAACGCCCTCAACCAAACGCCAATCATCATGCGCGTGCGTACAGTGCTGACATGTCGATCGAGCCGGCTCATTGGCGCCTCCCTGAAGCTAAGGTCCGTAAACGACTAATGCTATTGTACGTCCGCCGCCTCCCACCTCAAACCACAAACTCCCGTCCCCCCCGGACTGCCCGAAGTTCCTCCAAAAGATTAGACGGACCCATCTCCCCCAAGTTGCACCAATTGCGCTCAGCCAACTCCGCTAGGCAACAGTCGCCGCAAGGCCGCCTCTTCTCACGTTTCACGTCTTTACGTTTCACGTATTTCGATTTCCCCCCCAAGTTTGACGCCACCTCTCCCCATATCCCCACCGCCCGATGAGCGCTATAATCCGATCCAAATAAAGGAGACCCGAAGGTGCCCCAGCCCAACAGCCGGATCGAACAATTCCAGAAGATGGCCAACGACGACCCTAAGAACGAGGTCGCGCATTTTTCCCTTGGCCGCGAGTATCTCGCCGCCAACCAGCACGAAGCGGCCCTCACGAGCCTTACCCGCTGTCTCGACCTCAACCCCAACATCGCCAAAGCCTACCAGCTTTCCGCCCAGACCCTGCTAGCCCTTGGCCGCAAGGATGACGCGGTTGCCCGGCTCACCGAAGGCGTCAAACGCGCCGACGACCGTGGCGAAATGATGCCCCGCAACGAAATGGTCACCATGCTCAAGGAGTTGGGCGCGCCCGTTCCCGAACTCAAAACCGCCACGCAGCCCACCCAACCCGTCGGCGAAGGCCAGGTTGTCTGCGCCCGCTGCCATAAAACCGCCCCCAAGCTGCCCAAACGCCCCTTCAAGGGCCCCAACGGCGAAGAAATCTTCGAAAAAATCTGCGCTGACTGCTGGCGCGAATGGATCCCGATGGGCACCAAAGTAATCAACGAACTCCGCCTGCCCCTAAACGACCCCCAGGCCCAAAAACTTTACGACCAGCACATGATGGAATTCCTCAACCTCCGCTGAATGAGCAGGGCTATCGCATATGACCGCTCCGACGAAAAAATGGGAGTGCGAGGCTCCTGCCGAGCTTGTGCTTGATCAAAAAATACGGCTC
>DAIRGS010000025.1:35053-39961 GCA_036794395.1 Tepidisphaeraceae bacterium
CGGCAGGAGCCTCGCACTCCCGCTGAGCGCATACGCGATTGCCCTGGCTGAATGAGGGTGGGGCCGGCAATTCGTTGCAACGGACTGGCATTGACGCAACAATAAGGGCATGTCGAAAGCGGAAGTTGCGGGAGAACAGCAGGACGTTTACGACGTGTTGATTATTGGCGGTGGTCCCGCGGGAGCGTTGGCCGGGCTGATGTTGGCGCGGAAGGGGCGGCGGGCTGTGATTCTGGAGAAAACGAAGTTTCCGCGGTTTCATGTGGGCGAATCGTTTTTACCGGCGACTTTGGATTTGATTCGTGAGTTGGGGTTGGAAGAAGAGCTGCGGAAGCTGCCACTCATGAATAAATACGGGGCGGAGTTTGGGATGGGGCATGGAGGGAGCATCCTGGACATCAATTTCGCAGACGGGTATTGCGACGGGAAAGAGACATTCAATATCGAACGGTCGATCTTTGATGCAATGCTGCTGCGCGAGGCGGGGAAGGCCGGGGTGGAGGTTCGGGAGAACACGGCAGTTAAGCAGATCGTGAAGCTGTCGGACGGGGATGTGCGGGTGATGACCGACGGCGGGGACGAAATTCGGGCCAAATACATCTTTGATGCCAGCGGGCAGGGCACGGTGATCCCGAAACATCTGGGCACCAAGAAGCCGGTGGAGGACCCAAAGCTTCAAAAGGTTGCGTATGTCAACCACTTTGACGGCGTGCAGCGCGTTGAAGGCCGCAAGGCGGGCAATCCGCTGATTGCGATGATGGACGAGGGGTGGTTTTGGGTCATTCCGATAAACGAAACGCGGACGAGTGTGGGCATGGTGCTTGATGCCGCGGTGGCTCGCCAGCTCGGTAAGGAACACAACATTTCGCCAGACCGCATGCTGCGATGGGGCATTGATAAATGCCCCCTGATGCGTGAGCGGATGAAGGACGCCAAGGGGCCGGAGACGAATAACGTCGTTGCGGATTTCAGTTATTATTGTCGGCCATTTGCCGGGGAAGGGTATTTCCTGGTGGGAGACTCGGCGGCGTTTCTGGACCCGATCTTTTCGACGGGCATTTTTGTCGCGGGCAATGCCGCTAAGTTGGCGACGGACCTTGTGGGGAAGCTGATCGACGGGCAGATGGCGCCCGCGCGGGCCAGAGGTATCTACTGCAAGCAGATCGAGCAATGCACCGGGGCCCTGTTCAAGTTGATCCGGCAATATTACGATCACTCGTTCCGCGAGTTGTTTCTCGAGGGCGAAGGGCCGCTTAGCGTGCATCGGGCGGTGATTGGGCTGCTGGCGGGCAACGTATTTCCGCGGCCCCCCTTTAAGCTGCGGTGGCGGATGAAATTGTTTGATGGGCTGATAGCCATAAACCGCAAAAGGCAACTTGTACCCCGAAGACGGCGGTTTTCGGTTTCAAAGGTTGCTCAGGTCGCGCGGGCATCTTGAGCCGCACAAGTAAGGTTTTGAGTACGTAACAGTAAGAGATGCAGAAATGCGGCTCGAAACTGGATTCGGGCTTGTCTTGCGCTGGGAATTTTAGGTTCTGACACATTGGAAGGTTGTTGTTCATGTCCCAATCGGTGAATCAACGGTCGCTCGAGCAGATTAAGGCGGAGCTGAAGCGGCTGCTGGTGGAGAACCTCTCGCTGGAACACCTCAAGCCGCAGGATATCAGCGACGATGCGGAGCTGTTTGGCGAAGACGGGGTGGGCCTGGATTCGCTCGACGGCGTAGAGGTGGCAGTGGTGCTGCATCGAAATTTCGGGGTGGACGTGAAATCGATGCAGAAGCAGCGTGATGCGTTTCGATCGATCAACACGCTGGCGGAATATCTTGTTGTCAACGCCACAAAGTGAGCGGCTGGCGCGCAGGGACTGGTCATGAGTCGCTCGTCAGCATTGATCTCGGGAGTGGGGATCGTCTCCGGAGCCGGGGCGGATACGGCGGCCACGCTCGCATCGTTCCGAGACGGCATCCGCCACATTTCCACCACGCTGCCGTTCGAATCATCAATTACATGCCCGACGTTTCAGGTTGAATCCCCGCTCCCAGTCTTGCCCGATGGCCAGAACAGCAGCCGGACGTTGCGGCTGGCGATGGCGGCGGTTCGCGAGGCGCTGACCAATGCCGGGATCGAACGCTTTGATGCCGGCACGCGCGTGGGGGTGTGCATCGGGACGACGGTGGGGTGCCAGTTGAATTGCGTCCCGTTCTATGCGGCTATGCGGAATGGCGGGAATCCGCCGCTAGATCCGGTTTCGGATTTTCTGAAGACCAATGTCTCACAGGCGGTGGGGAAGTTGCTCGGCGTTCGCGGGCCGCGGCTGACGGTGGTAAACGCATGCTCCTCCGGGAGCGATGCCATTGGCGTGGCGGCGAGCTGGATTCGCGCGGGCGTATGCGATGTAGCGATCGCCGGGGGGGCGGACGAGATGTACATCGTTCCAGTGGCGGGATTTTGGTCGCTGGGGGTGATGAGCCTGCAGCCATGCGCGCCATTTGATAAGAATCGATCGGGCTTGAATCTGGGCGAAGGGGCGGGGGTGTTTGTGATGGAGTCCGAGGCGTATGCTCGGAGTCGGGGGAAAAGCCATCAGTTTGAAGTGGCGGGATTTGGGTCGGCCTGTGATGCGCATCACCTCACGGCGCCGCACCCCGAGGGCCGGGGTTTGGATGCGGCGGTTCGGGCGGCGCTGATGCAGGCGCGGATTGAGCCCGACGACGTGGCATTCATCAACACACACGGGACGGCCACGCTGGATAACGATCGCGCTGAAGGGAAAGTGATCTCCCGCGTCTTCGGGAATCAGATTCCGTTTCTCTCCACCAAAGGATTCACCGGACACACGCTAGGCGCTGCGGGAGGATTGGAAGCGGCGTTCACGCTGCTGGGTCTGCGTGAGGGATGGATCCCGGCGAGCATGGGATTTGAAACGCCGGACGATGAAATTGCGTTGGTGCCGGTGAGAAGGCGAACCGAGGTGGCGGGGAAGTATGCGCTATCGACGTCGTTGGCATTCGGCGGAAACAACGCGGCCCTTCTGATTGGGAGGGTCGGGTGATGGCTGACGCGGATCGTAAATTGTCGTCCGTCGCGATCCTGGGCATCGGGGCGGTGACGCCACTCGGACGGAATTTGGATGTCATTGCAGCGAAGCTGAAAGAGCCCGCGGATCCATCGGATGCGGTACGGCAAGTAAGCGATGAACTTCTCGCGGATACCTCACTGAGCCGGAATCTGCGGCGAGCGGATCGATTTACGCGCATGGCGGTCATGGCGGCGGTGGATGCCTGGAAAGCCGCCGAAGCGGCATGTATTGGTGTCGCGCTCGAACACGTGGGGATGATCCTGTCGTCGGGGTTTGGGCCTCACTGTCGGGGGTTTAAATTCCTCGACGGGCTGATTGATGAGGGGGATGGGGCGACATCACCCACAGACTTCTCGCATTCGGTGCATGGAGCGGCGCTGGCTTATATTTCGGGATTGCTCGACATTCGCGGGCCATCGCTATCGGTGACGGATTTTGAGATCGGTTTTGAGCAGTCGGTGCAGTTGGCCCAGTGCTGGTTAGCGGAGGGGATGTGCGATCGGGTTCTGATTGGTGCGGTGGATGAGGTGGGGGAGGTGCTGCTGCATTGCGCGTCGCGGATGCTGAACGAAGCGGCTGAGGTGTCTCCGGGCGAGGGCGCGATGTTTATGGTCCTGGGGCCGGGTGGATCGAGCGGGGCCATTGCGCAGCTTGATGCGACTACAAATCCTCACGCGGTTGATCTACTGTTGAGTGAGCGGCCGGTTGTTGCAGTTCCTTCCCGAGGCGGGCCAGGTGTGGAGGCGAAGGAGCGGGCGACATTTACTTCGTATTTCGGTTATTCGACGAGCACCGCGGCGTTTCAACTTTTGGGCGGGTTGCTGCGGTTGCGCGAGACAGGGGTTAGCGAGTCTATTGACAATGCCGCGACGTTGCGGACATCATCCGACGCCCAGCTGGCGACGATGCTGCTGGAGCGCATTTCACGTTGAATGAAAGGACGATTTAAGGCGATGGCAGATGCACCCACGCTCGAGACGATCGAGGGCCAGCTTTGTAGTGAGATTCAGACGCTTCGTGGCCTGGCGGCTGGTACCGTGAAGCCCGAGAGCACGCTTCCGTCGCTGGGAATGGATTCGTTGAAGCTGGTTTCGCTGCTGCTGGTCATCGAGCAGAGATTTGGCGTGAATCTGATGAAAACGGGGATGAAGCCGGACGACATGAAATCGGTGAAGACGCTGGCGGCGGCGGTGATAGCGGGGCGGAAGGCTTGAAGATTTCACTGCCGTACTTTCGGAATCGCCGGTATCTTAGGGGGATCGACTGGGTTGTCGGCGCGCTGCATGACGATGCGCGGAAGCGCGTGGGCGTAGGGGCGGTTTCGCAAGCGATCATTGAAGTTGAGGGGCGACTGGATGAGGGGCAGATCCGGGACGTGCTCGACCGGATTTCCAAAAGATTCCCTCTGGTTCACGGCCGATTTGCGCGCGACTGGTTCAATCTTGCGCCGTATTGGAAGAGTCCGCGAGCAGGGGAATTCCCGATTCCACTGGAGGTGCGGGACGCTTCATCACTTGAGCAGGCGGATCGGTTGCTGGCCGACCACGTCAACACGCCTTTCACGTCGGATTCAGAGCATTTGCGGTTCATGCTGGTGCAGTTCGGGGCGGGGCGATCGGAATTGGGATTGGTGTTCGATCACCGGCTGCTGGACGCGTATGGGGCGGAGAGCTTTTTCCGGTTGATGGATGAGACACTTGCCGGTCGACTGGAGGAGGTCGCGCCGAAAATCAGCGTGACGGAGCCGGCCCATCTGGATCACTGGAAACGGCGGATGAGGTCGGGGCGGATGCTGAATCGAATGCTGATCAAGTTGCAGGAGAAGGA
>DAIRGS010000026.1:0-39910 GCA_036794395.1 Tepidisphaeraceae bacterium
CTATTTGAGCCACTGGTCGTTCCTGGAGGTGCTGGAGTACGTCGGCAGTTTCTCGATCCTTATCGCGGTGATCCTGTATTTCACCGAGTCTGGCGAGCGCCGCCAGCAGAAGCATTACCAGGCATGGCAGGTCATCAATACCGCGCAGGGCAAAGGCGGCAGCGGGGGCCGGGTCGACGCGCTGCAGCAGCTCAATAAAGACCACGTGCCGCTCGTGGGGGTGGACGTCTCGATGGCGTTCCTCCAGAACGTCGCGTTGGAAGGGGCGGAACTGCGGCGCGCCATGTTTCGCGATGCCGACATCCGCAACGCCCGGTTGCGCAACGCCGTACTGGCCGACGCGGATCTGACTTCCGCCAACCTGCGGGAATCGGATTTACGCGGGGCGGACCTATCCGGGGCGACGCTGACCGATTCTGATCTTGCACTGGCCGATTTTCGCGGCGCGAACTTTGCCAATGTGTCGCTTGATAAGGCGGATCTCAGCTCGACCTCCCCTTCATTCACATCCGTACGGCGACCGCCGGGGTACTGCGTGATTAACTCGGCGAACGAGAACTCGGCGAACGCTGCGGCGATTTCGTCCGAGCTGATCTCCCCTTCACGGCGGATTTCCTTAAGTTGCTCGGCAGTCAGCCGGGATTGCGGCGTCTTCGAGCCCGACGGCCAGTGCGGCTCATGCGGGACCGGCTCGCCGAGAATCTCCAGCGCAGGGCGCTCGGTCCTATCCCAGCTGCGGCAGAGCAGTTCCCACTGGCGAGACTTCGCGTTGGCTTTTTCGATGGCGTCGGCTTCGGTTCCGTCGAAATACCAGTCCTTGTCGACGAGCTTGGATTTGCGCATCGACCACACGCGGCCGATGGTGCAGATTCAGCGGCCGCTGGCATGAAGACGGACCTTGCGATCGTGATGAAAACACCGTGCGACAGGGGCAGACATGGCGCAATCGTATACCGGAAATAAGGGATTGAATGCCGGAATAAGCAAAAAAGAACCCTCGTTTTCACGAAGAAAACGAGGGTTTTCTATAGCAGGGGGAGGATTCGAACCTCCGACCTCCGGGTTATGAGTCTGATTTGCCTTAAAAACTGCAAATCTCGCCACAACCAGAATTTACGTCTATCTCCCGGGCAGGCAGAGCCTTAACATCGGTCGAATCATACTCTGCATGAGCGGCAAGGCAAGCTCATTCTGCACAAAAAAGGGGAAGATTAGGGGAAGAAATCGAGACCGGTAATTGCCTGGAATCATGCGGAACAGAAACGTCGCATATTGACTTTATAGCTAAATATCGTGTATTATTACAGTATGGATGAGAAACGCACAATGACCTTCAATCTGACCTCCAAGGAAATGGCGGCGCTTGAGGGGCTGGCTCAAAAAAAGGAAATGACCAAGACGGCACTGCTCAAGCACGCGCTGCGATTGTATCAGATGGTTGATGAGCGGGTATCAAAAGGGGAAAAACTGGTTTTCGAAGACGAGAAGGCGAAAAAGAAAGCCGAGATCATGGTGCTATGAGTCAGCATGCGACCAAGATTCGAGAGCAACCGGGCGGTGCCGAAGTTGCAGCGGTTATCGATGATTTGTTACCGCTGGATGCGCTGTATACCGCTGAAGCGCAATGGTGCCTCAGCAGGGTTGAGGTTTTGCGTGACCTGTCATTGGCTCACGTCAAACGAGGTGAATGGCCGGAAAGCGTTCATTGGAACTGGGCTTACAAGGCGGCGATTTCGGAGCCGTCTCGGTTGGAGGCATTTGGTGACGTCCGGCTGTTCGGCATCCAAGCGGCCGGGCAGTGGCAGGGTTTGCTTTTCGGGCTCAGTGAAGGTCATTTTGCCCGTCAAGGAGTATTAGGACGCCCACTGGTATACGTTGATTTTCTCGAAAGCGCCCCATGGAATTGGACCATCGAGGCGCTCGACCGGGTTGGCAAATATCGTGGTGTTGGCGGACAACTGATGGAGTTGGCCGTGCGGTGGAGCTTGACCTTGGGTTATGCGGGCCGCGTGGGGCTGCACTCACTGCCCCAAGCAAGCGGATTTTACAGCGGCCGTTGCCGGATGAAGGATCTGGGCCTTGACGCCAGCTACGACGGCCTGTGTTACTTTGAGTTGACGGAACTGGACGCAGAGGCATTTTTGCGGAGAACGTCATGAGCACAATTGAAAAGCACCGTGTAAAAAACGCGCCGCTTTCGATGCCCGAAGATCGTGAAGGTTTTATACGCTGGGCAATGGAAGAACCCGATGGATGCATTTCGGCTGGGTGGCAGCCTCCTCATCCTCGTTTGTGTGTCGAAGCTCCGGCGCAGGTATTGCGGGCATCAGCAGCGAAGCTGGTGTCGCTCGCGCGGCGAGAGAAGAATCAAACGCCGGAACAAACTGCGGCATCAGCAGGTGTTCGCGTGTCCGAGTTGCTTGCCTTGGAGCACGGAGAGGAGGCTTCCTTACAGATTGTCGGTCGGGTGGCGGCCGTGCTGCAACTTGATGCCGATGTGCTCATTCAACTTTTCTCGGGAAGTCACGATGCTGACGCTCGTCTGATTGAAGCCGCGACCCAGTTTGTTGCCCGGCTTGAGCCGGCTGATCCGCTTGAACCGCGTGAGGTGCAAGCGTTGGGTTGGTTCCGTAACGCGGCGTTCGGTCGTCGGGCTGGCAGGGCTGAGGTAGGATAACTTGCCTCCTCCAGTTCCCGCGCCTCGATATGCGAGCCGTTCACCTTCCATTGTCGCCTGACACCCGGCCTCAAACTTTGCCGAATATCCTTCTGTCTATGCCAGGGACAGCAGGACGAGCAGACGTAAATCACGTTTCTCCGCCGGACGCCAAGATTGGACTATTCCACTCTTTGTTTCGCGGACGCGATGACGTGTATCCCCGACGATTCGAGAGCAGAAAGACGGGGAAATCCGGCTATTCACCTGTTTGCGCCAACGAGTGGGTTCGAGGTATCTGCGAAAAGCCTCGAATCAAGTGCGCGGAGTGTCCGCACCGAAAGTTCCTTCCGATCACGGATGATGTGATTCGCTGCCATCTCTCCGGCCAAGATGACAATGGCCATGATTTCGTCATGGGCGTTTATCCCATGCTCCTCGACGAAACCTGCTTCTTTCTGGCGGCCGATTTTGACAAAGCCACATGGCAGGAGGATGCGAAGGCATTTCTCGACACATGTCGGCAATTGAACTTGCCCACCGCATTGGAGAGATCTCGCTCGGGGAATGGCGGTCACATCTGGTTGTTTTTCCGTGAACCCGTTCCGGCCACGCTGGCGCGCAAGTTGGGGACTCATCTTCTGACGGAGACGATGAGACGCAGGCCCGACATCGGATTGGACTCATACGACAGGTTCTTTCCGAATCAAGATACGCTGCCTCACGGCGGTTTTGGCAACTTGATCGCGTTGCCGCTCCAGAAACATCCAAGGGGTTTGGGCAATAGCGTTTTTCTCGACGACCAGCTTGTACCGTTTCGGGATCAATGGACATTTCTATCGTCGATCCGCAGGTTGAGCCGTCAAGAAATTGAAGCCGTTGTCCGCAGCGCCGAAGCGAAGGGACACGTCGTTGGCGTGCAGTTTGCGCCGGATGGCGAGGAAGAGAATGATTCTGCGCCGTGGACTGCGCCTCCATCGCGCCGCCGGCGGGATACCGAAATCATGGGTCCGTTGCCCGAGAAGCTAGAACTTGTCCTTGGCAACGAAATTTATATCGCGAAGGATTCGTTATCTCCCTCGCTGCGCAATAGGCTGATTCGGTTGGCGGCGTTCCAAAATCCTGACTTCTATAAGGCGCAGGCCATGCGGCTTCCGACCTACGAAAAGCCCCGGATCGTCGCCTGCGCCCAGGATCATCCGAAGCATATTGGGCTGCCGCGTGGCTGCTTAGATGAGCTGCTTCAGCTTCTGTCGGACCTGAAGATCAAAGCGACCATACGAGACGAGCGGAGTGCCGGCCAACCCTTTGAGGCGACCTTTCAAGGAGAACTGCGACCCGAGCAGATTATCGCCGCGGAGGCCATGCTGGCCCACGACACCGGCGTGTTGTCGGCAACAACCGCCTTCGGCAAAACCGTGGTCGCCGCCTGGTTGATCGCCAAACGCGGCGTCAACTCGCTGATCCTCGTGCATCGACGGCAGTTGCAAGAGCAATGGATCGAGCGGCTATCCACATTCCTTGGAATTCCCGCGCGCTCCATCGGCCGAATCGGTGGCGGACGAAAGAAACCTACCGGCATATTGGATGTGGCGATCATTCAAAGCTTGGTTCGCAAAGGCATCGTAGACGACTTGGTTGGCAACTATGGCCACTTGATCGTGGACGAGTGTCATCATCTGTCCGCTCACAGCTTCGAGCTTGTTGCCCGACAAGCAAAGGCAAAGTTCGTCACCGGTCTGTCGGCCACGGTCATGCGAAAGGATGGACACCATCCGATCATTTTCATGCAGTGTGGGCCGGTGCGCCATCGTGTCAACGCCAGAGATCAGGCAGCCGCGCGTCCCTTTGAACATAAAGTAATGGTGCGACCGACTGACTTTCGGCCCCTTCGTGCCGCCAACCCGGACGCGAGGATGCAGTTCCAGGAACTATATGCTGAATTGACCGCTGATGAGGATCGCAATCAACTCATTTGCCATGACGTGATGGAAGCCGTTCGAGATGGGCGTTCGCCGATTGTGTTGACGGAGAGGAATGATCACCTCGATCACCTTGCCAGTAGATTAACATCTAGGATTCGTCACTTGGTCGTGCTCAGAGGTGGGATGACCAGAAAGAAACTTGAAACGGTCAGCGGCCAACTGGCAGCGATTCCAACTGGTGAAGAGCGCGTTCTGCTTGCGACGGGTCGATACGTCGGCGAGGGATTCGACGATGCCCGGTTGGATACATTATTCCTAACTTTGCCCGTCTCCTGGCATGGAACGATCGCACAGTATGTGGGCAGATTGCATCGCCTCTACGATACCAAACGAGAGGTGCGCGTGTACGACTACGCGGATCTCAACGTGCCGATGCTTTCGCGAATGTTCGACCGCCGATGCAATGGCTACGAAGCCGTGGGCTACACCATTCAACTTCCCGGCAGCGCCGTGCCGGGCTGGCCCGCGGAAGTTCCGCTTCCGGTGGACCCTGAATGGAAAAGCCAATACGCCGCCAGCGTTCGGCGGCTGGTGCGCGATGGCGTGGATCCGCCGCTGGCTAACCTGTTCGTCCATGTCGCCATGACGCCGGATCTAATCGCTGAAGGTACCGATCGTGCGAGAAGCGCGACCGAAGCATTTCTGTTTCGCCGGCTTGAGACGCTGCCGGAAACAGCCGGCCGCTTCCGGCTGAATGTTGAATTGCCGATACCATTCGATGGATGGGGAAAGATGGAAGTGGACTTGCTCTCCACCGAAACGCACTTGGCCATTGAATTGGACGGAGGCCAGCACCTTGCCGACGCCGAGGCGTACAGGCGCGACCGCCGCAAAGACATGCTGCTACAGGAGAATGGCTATTTTGTGCTGCGATTTCTGGCGGAAGATGTCGGCAAGCATCTTGAGGCGGTCTTGGACGCGATCCTGCGCGCATTATCGAATCGGAATGCCAAGAACTGATCTCCAGCACGCGATCCAATGGTCATCTCCTGGTTTTCTGGGTTGCGAGAATCGTCCGACTTTCCAGTCTGTCCAGAATCTCCATGAAGCGAGGCCGGTTGCGGTGCCGAAGCCGGAAGTCATCGACCAGTTGCGTCCAGTCGTTCTCACGTTCCATCGACTTCATGATGGGCTTCATCTTTCGCAGGTATGCCGCGACGGTCTCGTATGCGCTCACACTTGCTTGCGTGAGGTTTTGATCTACTCGCTGGCGGTAGATTTCAATTGCTCTCTGCGGGTGGGACATGGCAACCGCCTCAGCAACTCGGTCGCCGAGGGTGCCGGGGCCAGACCACGACGAGCCATACGATGATTGCTTTTGTTGGGCGCACAGTGTGGCATACCAATGAAGTGCATCGTTCGGACGTTTATCAGCAATGGCCATGTCGATCAAAACATCGTAACGCGGCCCAGTCGATGACCGCCTTTGATCTTCCGATCGCAGAAGTGGCGACAAATATTCCGGTATTGGCAGCGGCCAACCCTCAGCCATTTGCACCTTCTGTTCGCCTTTCTTCAAGGTTGCCGCGCGCATCGGCAGAATCCCAGTTTCCAGAAACGCCAGCGCAAACCGTTTCACTGATTTCTGGCAATCAGCTTTGTCCGCCGCCTTTATCAATTCGTTAAAAGCCTCTCTGCTGGGCCGATCAAAAAACTGGTAGGCCGCGTGCGCCGCCACGATGTCCCACTGCTTGCGAAGGCGCGCGACCTCACAAAGCTGCTGGGCAAGATTTGCCGCGATGCCCGGACGCTTATTCGCCGTTCTTTCGATTCCCTCACGAGCCCATCGCTGAGCGTCATCGTATTGTTTTTGCTCAAGGAGGTATTTGACCAGGCGTTCATAACTTCCCGTCGTCCTGGCTTCCTTCTCATACACGGCCAGCAATTCGTCGCCGCGACCGGCATTGATCAGCGCCCTGATGAGCCATCCGCTGATCTGGTCTCGTTGATAATCTCTGGAAAATGCGTCATCGTCGTCTTCTTTCTCATCGTCATCAAATTTCCGACGACTTGATTTGCCGGCATTCAGTCGGCGCGCCAAATCATCCGCGACCTCAGACCAGTCGACCGGCTGGTACTTCGCATCAAGCACCGCAGCGACGGAATCATCGATCACACCATAATCGTCCTGAAGGCACGCATTGATTGCAAAGATCAGTTTCTGCGCCGGTGCCAGGCTGGACTTCGCCACCGCTTTGAACACGACGGCCAGGCATCCGGCCAATTCCATGGCCGTTTCGCCTTCATCGTGCGACTGACCCACTTGCGCCATCCCGCGCTCGATGATTTCACCGCCAAGCTGCGCAACTGAATCCGCATGTCCCAGCTCAACCAGCCGCTCAAGACGATGAAGGAGCTTGCTGTAGTCCGGGAGGTTGCCCTCACCGTTCCAGTGATTTCGCCACGCCTCCTGGGAGGTGACGCTCTGCAATTCCTTGCGCGCCTGCGCGATCAATCGATCCACATCACCTTCACCCAAGGCGATCCTCTCGCGGAATTCATCGCGAAGCTCAGAAAACCGCTGCGTCAGGGACCAGACCAGTTCCGCCAAGTCCTCGCGGCTCTTCGCGTGGATGTGCTGCTTGATCTTCTCATCCCAGTTTTCACGGGGCCGCTGCCCTGATTTGTGGCGGGCTGGTAAGACTTCATCGTCTGTCTCGTCTTCATCAAAACCCGCTTCGCCGCCGTTGTTTTCCAGTTTGCCCCATCGCGGATCTTCCGCATCGGCGATGGGTATCTCCTTCTCATGGCCAAGGCGATCGAGATATTCCGCCACCACCGCAACGGCGTGTTTGCAGCCGTCGTAGCCGACCGGGCAAGTGCATTTCGAGTGAATCCGATCGTCCTTTTTCTTCTCTGCTTCCACCGAAACGGTGACAACATAACGGTCGCCACCGATTACCGTAGCCAACAGCCGGTCTTCGGCAGATCGTGCCAAGTCGCGGACTCGGCCTTGACGCTGGTAAGCTTGACCGCGCGAGACCGACCGGCTTCCCGCCCAAGCCGCCAAATCCTGCCATGTCAAACATGCCCATGCCTTCGACGCCGATTCCTTGGCTGGTCCTGCTTTGTCGTCCTTGTCTGATTTCTTTGCCATGGCCAATTCCTGGGTTGTAAGCCGTGTCGCGCTTCACTCTCTGCAACAGAATAACTTTCTTGAACAGAGCGGCAACAGTTTCGCCACGCTGATGTGAATGTGACCACAATGCGACGGGAAGCGTTGTCTATCTCCGGGGTGAGAACCCGGCGAGGATATAATTAACCGTGTTTTCGAGCGAATAAGGGGGTGTTTTGAAAGAGGAATTCGACTGGCGGCGGGGAAGAAACGGGGAAGGCAGCAATTCGTGAAAACTGCTGCCTTCCGCAATCCCTTAACTAGCATGCACTTACAAATAGCGGGGGGAGGATTCGAACCTCCGACCTCCGGGTTATGAGCCCGACGAGCTACCAGGCTGCTCTACCCCGCGATCATGCAAGCATATTAAGCGGCTGGCAGCGAGAGTCAAGCCGGGGGTCTGCCCGTGGCTTATTGGCAGGGCGTGGAAGATTGAATCTGATTTTCATTCACGCCCATTGAATGAGCAACAATGCGCTGCACGACGGCCCACACCTGCTCTTTCGACCACGCCACCTTTGGGGCGGCCGCACGGGTTTCGGGAATGAGGTAGGCTGAAAGTTGCCCAACTGTACGAAAGCCACGGGGGAAGGTTGGGAAAAGGAGGTGGAACAGCACGCCGAGCACGAAGGCGGATCCGATCAAGAGCAGGAAGAACCCGCCGCGGACGATGAATTTCGCAAGCGTTCGCGCGCCGGGATCGGTGGTATCGATCGGATGGGACTGGTCGAGATGCTGGGCGAGTGGGATTGTGATGCCAAACGTGATCAGCAGGGCCAGCACTCCAGCCAACGAAACAGCCCACTTGGGCGCGGTAAGCGGCGGTAATGGCATTTCCGACTGATCGCGCACTGTTCGCCAAACCTTACGGCGACGAAAAACCGGCACAGTCCGGTTCAAGTCGCTGGTCATGTGCAGTTGACTGGGGTCGCCGCCGGTGAGCATGGCAACGAGCTGTGCGGCCACGTCAACGCCGCCGGGATCAATCACCATATTCCCGCGCGATTCCAGTTTGCGGATGGTGGAACAAATCGCGGCGCTGAGCTGGCCGGCAGTCAGGACGGATTGCTGTGCGGGGATGGAGCATTCGCCTGGCATGAATACGAATGCTTCGGCCAGAACGCAGCTGATGTCGATCAACAACGGCGTTTGCTGCTGCGCTGACAGTCGCAGCGCACCAGCCTTGGCACGCTCGTCAAGCTTTAATGCCCGGTCTTTTCGAACCCGCCATGTGATATACGCACCACCTCCCACGAGGCCGAGGGAAAGCAGGCCGATGGCGATCGGAATCATCCTGCCGCGGTCGCGGTAAGGGGCGCTGTCGGGCGATCCGAGCGCTAGCGTCAGGATGATTCCCCCAATCAGGGCAGGCACAGCCAAGGTGAAGGCGGCAATCTTGTCAGCGGCCTCGAATGCATTCTTTGTCGCCATCCAGAACTCCCCTATTTGAGCTGCTGAATAAACTCCAGAAGGTCGGCTGCCTGTTGTGCGGTGAGGTCGCTGAGCAATCCTTCGGGCATTGTCGAGATAGGCTGGACTACGAGTTTATCCAGATCTGTTGTCGGGATGCGCGTCACCTTGAGCGATGCATCCCTGATGGCGATCTCGTCTTTAGTTCTGGCGACCAACAGGCCCGAATACACGTCCCCGGATTTGGTGCGCGCGATTTGGGTTTCAAAACCAGGAGCAATCGTCTTGCTGGGATTGATGATGTTATCCAGCAGGTCATTTCGCGAGTATTTAGTGGCGATGTGAGATAGATCTGGTCCGAAGTCGGAACCCTGAGCGGCAATCTTGTGGCAACGGGCACACAGGCCTACAGAGCCGCTTGCATCGAAAAAGATTTTTCGTCCGCGCTCGGCATCCCCGCGAAGGGCAAGCAATGCCGCGGTGTTGATCGGCGAGCCAAGCCGCGGTTCGGATGCGGCGGGGTCGAAACGCCGGAACAGATCGCGGACCTGCTCGTCCGGCGATGCGATTGCTTTGGTGGTGATATTCTGGACAGTCCCGGCTGAGAGCTTCCCGGCGTCTACAGCACCCAGCAACGCCATGCCGCCGCTCGTCGAGCGCAGCAGCCGATCGATCGCTTGCGCCCGATCGGATGTTTGCAGTGCTGCCAGGTCGGGGTTCATTTGCTGATTCCGACGCTCTGGAGCCAGATTTGTGATCCATGCCCGGATAAGGGCCAGTCCATTTGTGTCCACAACATCTGAGCCAATATGCGGCATGCGTCCGCGGCCGAGCTTGGAGATTCGATATAGGAGCACCGAAGAATTGGGGTCGCCGGGGCAGACAAGTTTGGCATCGGTCAGGCCAAAGCCGCCGAGGTTGGGCTTGGCGTCGATGAGATTGAGCTTGTCCGGACTGAGCTCTTTGCGGACGTCGAATAGGGCGGATCCCCCTCCACCAAAGCGGTGACACGTCGAACAGTTAACGTCCAGGTATGACCGGGCGCGCTCGCCCAGCGCCGCGGAGACATCATAAGGGTTTGTGAGGACAAGCTTCTCACGTGAGGATGCCACGGGATCGGCCTTACCCTGGGGCGGTGGGGTTGAGATCAGCAACCCGAGATGCTTGAAGGCGCGTACCTGATTCTCGCGGATTCCGCCAAATTCACCGTCCGAGTCGAGCTGTGGCGACTGGAATGCAAGCGTGTAGTTACACCAAACGTTGTGGCAGGTGAGGCACTGGGCGCGGGACGCAAAGCGCCAGACTTGGCGGGTCGCGCCTTTGGGGCTGTTTGGAGCGGGCGGAATCAGCTTTTGATCACCCGCGGCATCAACCAGGTCGGCATCGGATTGATCATCATTCCACTTGTAGGAATAGGCCTGCCACTGAAAACCATCGAAATGCAGAATCTGCGTTTCAACTCGGCGTGATTGCAACGAGATCGTTCGAACCAATACGCTATCTGTTGGCCACGCGACGCGATCATCGCCCCAGACATTCTTCCCCCAGAAGACGTTTTGCGATCCGGGCACGGCGACCCAGCGCTGCGCGACTGCCCCATCGAGCCACTGCGGCGCATTAATTGTAAATGGAATGACACCGGGCGCGGGGATTTGGCGCGCGACCGAATCGAACATACCCGTCGCGCTAAGTTTTCGCGGGAAGTCGGAAGGAGACGCTGCAGCGGGGTTTGGGCCAAGGCGATACAAGCCGCCGCCCTGATGATCGACAATAAGAAGCTCGCCATCGGGCGCTTCGCCGAAGGCGACCACGCGAAGATCAGTCTGGGCGATTTGCCGATACGGTTCAAGCTTGTCGCCCGCGACTTTGGCAGCCCAAATACGGCTGGTTTGCCAATCACCAAATACATATTGATTGGCCAGTTCAGGGAATTTGGCGCCATGGTAAACGACGCCGCCGGTGATCGAGGCTGATTCCGAATGCGGAAGCGATACTGCGGGGGGAGTGATTGGTGTTGGCCCGCGAGTACCTTGCGGATGAACGGGGTTGGGGCCCTCCATGATGCTCCAGCCGCAATTGGTTCCGGCATGGACGCTATAGATTGATTCCCACAATTCCCAGCCTACGTCACCCACCCAAAGGTTGCCGGTGACGCGATCGAAGCTCATTCGCCAGGGATTGCGCAGGCCATAGGCATACACTTCTGGCCGCGCGCCGGGAATGCTGTTGAACGGGTTGTCTTTTGGAATTGCATATGCTTTATCGGCCGATGGATGATCGACATCGATGCGGAGAACGGAGCAGAGCAGATCGGAAATGTCCTGCCCGGAATTGAATGGGTCCGGCGGATCGGGTTCGCCCCCGTCCCCGGTTGAGATATAGAGGCAGCCATCGGGGCCAAATTTAAGGCAGCAGCCATTATGCCCGCCTCCGAACCAGCTCAATAGAACCACCTCGCTGGACGGATCGATTCGTGGCGGATCGGTGTTGGTCACGTTGAATCGCGCGATGCGCGAGCCCTGCTGGTTTTTGGGCGTAAGCGGGGGACCGCCACGCGGGCCGTTAATATTCAGAACGTAGCAAACGTAGACGTAACGGTTTTGCTGGAAGTGCGGATGAAACGTCAGGGCGTAAACGTTTCCAATGCCGCGAGAATTCGGCACCTTCTCTGTGCCTTTTACCTCGCGGGGAAGGTCTGCAAAAAGATCGGCGTGATCGGTCGATTCATCGTTAGCGAACGAAAAGAGCTTGCCGGATTGCTCGGCGATAAAGACGCGGTTGGTGCCCTCGGCAAATGCGATATCGAGCGGGGTCTTGAATGACAGCTTGGGGAATGCCCGCACGGCCCGATAGGGCAGCGGCGGCTCGGGTGTTCCGCGCACGTGCGAACTTGTCCAGGGAACTCGGCGATCGATTCCAAAAGGCTGCTGGGCGGCAGCGGGCATGACCAACCAGCCGAGCATCGTCACCACGGCACATCGCAATACAGTTCGATTGAAGTGCATCAGGCGAGTAATATACAGCGAACGCCACGGGGCAATAGCCGCCGGCGAGGTTACGTTTTTGCGATGCCTGCGATTTCCGCTGATACCGTTTGGAAATGCGGGCTGATCAAGGCACTGGTGGATGTGGATCCAACGATACAACTTGCACTCCGCGAGCATCAGGCCGGACGTGTTGCCCAAGCTGAGGCTATTTGTCGAGAGGTGCTCACCCATCAGCCCCGGAGCATTGCGGCTTTACAACTGCTGGGGCAAATCGCGCATCGTTCCGGTCGCCACGCCGAAGCAGTTCAATGCATGCGCCAGGTGCTCACTACGGATCCAGCCAATCCGTATTACCTCAGCAACCTGGGCGCGGTACTGGCCGCGGGGGGTTGGTCGGACGAGGCCGAGGCGGCGCTCCGCGATGCCGTTCGTGTCAAGCCCGACTTTGCCGAGGGTTTTAGCAATCTTGGCAACGTCCTGCTGAAACAGGGCAAGGCGGCCGATGCCATCGAAGTTTACCGGCGAGCGGTGCAACTTCGCCCACAGGCTGCCGAGTCCTATTACAATCTCGGCACGGCTCTGCATCGGATGCGGCGTTGGGAGGAAGCGATCGCCGCGTACCAAAAGGCGATCGCGCTTCGGCCGGATTATCCCGAGGCCCACAACAACCTGGGAAGCATTCACAGCGAGAACGGACAGCTCGATGCCGGGCTTGCGGCATTTCGCGACACCCTTCGATTTAATCCCCAGCATCTGGAAGCGATGAATAATCTGGCGGCCGGATTGCAGGAGAAAGGGGAGTTGGATGAATCGATCAAGTGGTATCGCAAGGCGCTTCAAATCAAACCCGATGCGCGCATCGCTGGAAACATGATCCTTGCAATGCACCTGATGCCGTCGGACGACCCGGTGCAGATTCGCTCGCTGGTGGATCAATGGAACCAGACGTACGCTCGACCGTTAGGCGGACCGCGCCACCGGCATGACAACCCACCCGTGCCCGAGCGAAGATTGAAGATTGGCTACGTCTCGCGCGATTTTAACCGCGCCCCGGTTGGGCGTTTTTTGCTGCCGTTGCTGGGGCATCACGATCACGTTGCAGTTGAGGTGCATTGTTATTCCGATGTGACTCAGCCGGATTCGATGACGCAGAGGATGCGAGGTTTTTGCGATCATTGGCGCGAAACGGCAGGGATGTCGGATCTGCAACTGTCGGACGTGATTCACCAGGACGGGATCGACATCCTGGTCGATCTGGGGATGCATACCAAAGGTTCACGGATCCTGGCGTTTGCGTATAAGCCCGCGCCGGTCCAGCTGTCGTATCTGGCTTATTGCAGCACGACCGGGCTCGATGCGATGGATTATCGTTTGACCGATCCACTTCTCGATCCGCCGGGCCGCGATGAATCGGTTTATTCCGAGAAATCCATTCGGCTTCAAAGCTATTGGTGTTATGAGGCGCCGGCCGAAGCACCGGCGATCGGGCCACTGCCCTGCCAAGCGTCGGGACAAATAACATTTGGCTGCTTAAACAACTATTGCAAGGTGACACCTGGCGCATTTGAGACCTGGTGCAACCTGCTTCGAAGAGTGTCGGCGTCGCGGCTGATGCTGCATGCGCTGGAAGGCGATCATCGTTCGGCGGCTCGTGAACGCCTGGCGTTACGGGGCATCGACCCAAGCCGGATTGAATTTATCAACCGTCTGCCTTCCGCCCAATACTTTCAACAATACAACCAGATTGATGTCGCCCTCGATCCGTTTCCATATCCGGGGGGAACCACAAGTTGCGATGCGCTGTGGATGGGCGTGCCGGTGGTAACGCTGGCGGGGCGAACGGCTGTCGCACGAGGCGGCGTAAGCATTTTGTCGAATATCGGGCTGCCGGAACTCATCGCACAGTCGCGCGAACAATATGTGGACATTGCCGCGGGTTTGGCGGGCAATCAATCGCGGCTGACTTCATTGCGATCGGGGCTTCGCGAGCAAATGCGGTCATCAAAGCTGATGAACGCGCCGAGATTCGCTCGCGATGTTGAATCGGCCTATCGGGCAATGTGGCGTGAGTGGTGCCGTTCGAAAGAGTGCGCCGGATGAAGGAGCCGACGTCGAATTCCGATTTTGAATTGGCGGTGCGCCTGCATCGCGAAGGGCGTTTGCCCGAGGCGGAGCAACTGTATCGTCAAATCCTGGCACGCCAACCTGATCGACCTGAAGTGCTGCATGCTTTGGGCGCGTTGCTCGACGGGCTGGGCCGGCCGCGGGAAGCAGTGCAGTGCATCGAGCAATCGATCGCGCGGGCACCGGGCGTTCCTGAAGCACATTATCATCTGGCTCGGGCGTTCAAGAAGCTGGGAGAATTAAACGGCGCAATTCGAGAGTACAAGGAGGCAGTGCGATTGCGGACGCAATTTGTCGAGGCTTGGAACAACCTTGGAGTAGCGCTGAAGGACGCCAATCAGATCGATGAGGCGATGCTGGCTTATCGCAAAGCCATCGCGCTGCGTCCCAATGATGCTGAACCGCGCTTTAATCTTGGGAATGCGCTGGCCTCGGTGGGAAATGCCGGAGAGGCGATTGAAGCGTATCGATTCGTGCTCTCGAATCATCCGGATGCGGCTGATGTGCTGGGGGCGCTGGGCAATGCGTTGCGAGATTGTGGCGAATTGGATGCGGCGATCGATTGCTATCGTCGATCAATCGCGATCGCGCCCGATCCGCGGGTCGGCAGTAATCTTGCGTATACAACCTATCTACTCCCATCTGCCAGCCCAGTCGAGATTTTGAAAGAGCATAAACGATGGGACCAAACCTATGCGCGCCAGCTTGAGGCGGAAATTATTCCGTTTACCAACGATCGATCGCCTGATCGACGGCTGCGCGTTGGATATGTGTCCCACGATCTATCGTTTCATCCGGTAGGGCGGTTCATGCTTCCCCTGCTTGAGAAGCACAATCGCGATGTTTGTGAGATCGTCTGTTACGCCGACGGGCCCAGCGATGAAATGACCGGACGGATCAAGAGCAATATTGAACTGTGGCGTCAGACGGCGGGCATGTCCGATGCGCAATTGGCCGAGCAGATCCGGCGCGATTCGATCGACGTGCTGGTGGATTTGTCGATGCACACGAAGGGGAATCGCCTGTTGGCATTTGCGCGAAAGCCCGCGCCGGTGCAGGTGGCATACCTCGCATATTGCGGCACGACGGGCGTGGCCACGATGGACTATCGCTTAACCGATCCATATCTCGACCCGCCGGGATCTGGCGATGAGTATTACAGCGAGCGATCGGTGCGGCTGGCTAAAACGTATTGGTGTTACCAGCCGCTGAAGAATCTTCCAGAAGTGGGTCCCTCTCCCGTGATGACGGCAGGGCATTTGACGTTCGGTTCGCTCAACACCTTCGCGAAAGTGACCGAACCGGCGATTCGTGCGTGGGGCAGAATTCTCCGGGAAATCCCGCGTTCACTACTTGTCATTCAATCGCCATTGGGCCCGCATCGTCAACGCGTCCAGGACACATTTAAAGCCGAGGGAGTCGATTCTGATCGCGTTGAATTCTCCAATCGATTGCCGATGGATGATTACTTCAAACTGTATCAGCGGATCGACCTGACATTGGACTCATCTCCATGTTCCGGCGCAACCACGACGTGTGACTCTCTGTGGATGGGTGCTCCAGTCGTCAGTCTGTTGGGGGCGACGGCGATGTGCCGTTCAGGGGCAAGCATCCTTGCCAATGCAGGTCTTGGGGAATTCGTGGCCCGTGATGTGGACGATTACGTTCGAATCGCAACCGATTTGTCCGGAGACTTGTCGCGATTGGCACAACTGCGCGCAACGCTGCGCGAGCGGATGACGTCATCGCCTCTGATGGATGCAAAGCAATTCGCGGCAGATGTCGAGGCGGCGTTCAGAACAATGTGGCGTGCGTGGTGCGCGGGGGCGGGGGCGGGGCGATGAGCGAATCTGATGTGTTTATGCAGGCGGTTCAACTTCATCGCGCCGGGCGGCTCGGCGAAGCCGAAGCTTTATATCAACGAGTGCTCGCCTCGGAACCAAATAATGCCCAGGCATTGCATATGCTCGGCCTTGTTGCGCACCAAAGCGGGCGGCACGAACAAGCGGCAGATCTGATCCGGCAAGCAATCACGCTTACTCCACGCGTTGCGGCGTTCCATACGAATTTAGGCTCGGTCCTCGCCTCGCAGGGCCAAGTCGAACGCGCCGCGGAATCATTTCGGCAGGCTATCGCGCTGGATCCGAACTCACCCGAATCGCATAACAACCTCGGCAATGTATTGAAGGGCGCGGACGATTATGTCGAGGCTGCTCATTCGTACCGGCGCGCGATCGCCCTGAGGCCGACCTATCCCGAGGCCTGGTATAACCTCGCCGGCGCCTTGCATAAATCAGGTCAACTCGATGAGGCAATCGGAGCCTATCAACAGGCATTGAAACTTCGCCCCGCCTATCCCGATGCGCTGAATAACCTCGGAAACGCACTGTGCGATCGTGGTCGCTTTGAGGAATCGGCAGCCGCCTTTCGACAAGCCATCGCATTGAAGCCGGATTTTGCAGAGGCATGGAGCAATCTAGGAAACGCGCTGAAGGACGCGGGCCGCATAGACGATGCGCTGGCCGCAACGAATCGAGCGCTTTCACTTCGCCCCGATTCAGCGGACATCCACAACAACCTTGGCAACCTGCTTCGACAGACAGATCAACTGGACGAATCGATTGCACATTTGCGACAGGCGCTGCGCATTCGCCCCGATTTTCCCGAGGCGTTGAGCACGTTGGGCGGCGTATTTAAAGACAGCGGGTTGGTCGATCAAGCAATCGAATGTTTTCGCCAGTCGCTGGCAGTTCGCCCGATACCTCAGGCCGCGGACAACCTTCTGTTCGCGCTCCATCACGCTTCACACTACGACGCGCGCCAGCTATTTGATGAGCATCAAAAGTGGAATCAGCAGTTCGCCCACCCTTTGGCGATTCACGTGCGAGGCCACGACAATGATCGAGCGCCAGGGCGAAGGATCCGGGTAGGGTACGTTTCTCCGGATTTGAGCGATCATCCCGTTGGCCGGTTTCTGCTCCCTTTGCTGCAAAACCATGATCACGGCCAGATCGAGGTTATCTGTTACACGGATACGCCGCGGCCCGATGCCATCACCCAAAGCCTCAGAACGTGTTCCGATGCGTGGCACTCAACATTGGGCTTGAGCGATGAAGAGGTTGCAGCGAGGGTGCGACGGGATCGCATCGACATTCTCGTGGATCTCGCGATGCACACGCGGCATAACCGTCTGCTCATGTTTGCCAGAAAACCCGCGCCGGTGCAGGCGACCTATCTTGCGTATTCGGGGACAACCGGCCTGGAAACGATGGACTATCGGCTGACCGATCCCTATCTCGATCCGCCGGGCGTTGATGAAACTTCATACGTCGAAAAGACGATCCGACTCCCGCACACGTTCTGGTGCTACCAGGGGCCGGTTCAGGCGCCAGATGTCGCCCCTCTTCCGGCGCTTGCCCGCGGATATGTGACCTTTGGCAGTTTCAATCAATTTGCCAAGGTCTCCGGAGACGCGCTGGCAGCGTGGGCAAAACTGCTGAAGACCGTGCCTGGCTCGCGGCTGAAGCTGCATGCCGCGGAAGGCACCCATCGGCAGCGTACGTTAGATGAATTCGCAGCAGCGGGTGTGGATGTTGCGAGAATTGAATTTGTGGGCCGCGTGTCCCCCTCGCAATATTTTGGTCAATACAACGGAATTGATATCGCCCTCGATACGTTTCCCTATCCGGGTGGCACAACCACATGCGATGCGCTGTGGATGGGCGTTCCAGTTGTTTGCCTGCCCGGCGGCACAAGTATTTCACGGGGTGGGCTCAGCGTTCTTTCAAATGTCGGATTAGCGGAATTGGCGGCACGCGATGTTGAGGAATATGTGGCGCTTGCCGCAAACCATGCCACAGATCTCAATCGACTTTCGAACCTGCGCGCTTCGATGCGTGATCGGATGCGCGCGTCGCCACTTATGGATGCGGTCAGTTTTGCTCGGGGTGTTGAATCCGCATATCGAACCATGTGGCGACAGTGGTGTGAGCGAATAGAATGAATTCGTGAGTGACCTTTCTACCGCGCGAGAAATGATCAACGCCGCAAAGCAGTTGGTCATATTGACCGGCGCTGGCGTTAGCGCCGACAGCGGCGTTCCGACCTTTCGTGGGGCGTCGACCGATGCGCTGTGGGGCAAGTACGATCCCCGGCAACTGGCCAGCCCTCAGGGATTCGCCCGCGATCCGAAGCTCGTCTACGACTGGTATTCCTGGCGACGTTCGCAGCTTGCAAAAATTGCACCCAATGCCGGACACGAAGCCATCGCACAGTTGCAGCGTGCCGGGGCCGTTGTGGTTACTCAGAATGTAGATGGGCTGCACGAGCGATGTGCGCCAGCGGGTGCCATTATCCACCGGCTACACGGGTCTTTGGCCGAAGATCGCTGCTCTAACTGCAACCGGCGCGAAGCCGTCGATTTTGGGAATCCTCCCCCGTTGCGCTCATGCATTGAGTGCGGGTCGCTGCTCCGACCGGCGGTGGTGTGGTTTGATGAAAATCTTGACCCAGCCGTCTGGTCCGCATCAAAGCGGGCGGTGCTCGATGCGGACGTAGTGGTGGTGGTCGGTACCAGCGGCGAGGTTTATCCGGCGGCGGGGCTTGTGGAGTTGGCGGCATCAAGTGGAGCGCAGGTGGTGGTCGTCAATCTCGACCCGGGCCCTCTCGACAAATGGGCGACGATCGCACTCAGCGGCCGCGCCGCCGAGTTGTTGCCTCAACTTATCTAAATGAGCGTGCGCATTCAGCGCCATTGCATTTAAGTGGCACGGCCTTCCAGGCCGTGGACGGGGACGCTTCGGGTCCGGCGCCGGGTGAGATGTGGGAAAACCAACTCGCCGGAACCGGGCATTTTCTGACGGCATATTCAGAAGGTTGTCCAACTGTCGAAAGTCGGTGTTCCCAAATCGTACCTGTCGCTCGTGGTCATGTCCCTCGATCATGGGCTGGAAGCCCCGTGCCACGAAATGCGCGGAATCGCGCACGGTCATTTAGGTTCGTCGATGGTCAATACGTTGCCACGCTTGTCTCGGGAATTTATCGGACCCACAATTAAGGAACCTTTCCCCCACTCTACTTAAAAAGTTACAGATCAAAAGTACCCTTCGCGCGTGGCCGATTCAAAAGGCAACTGGCCGCATCCGCGCCATGCGTGGGTTCCACCAGCGTTTCTGTAACCAGGAATATCGACCTTGCCAGCAATTAGACTGCTAGTCATAGAGGACGACTCGGAGCAATTGGATTTGCTTCGGCACACGCTCGAATCCCATTTTGGGCGCGGGATAGTCACCGGCGCCGCAAGCGTGACTGAAGCGCTCACATACGATGTCCAGGAATTTGATTTGATCCTGGCCGATCACAACCTTCCCGATGGAAGCGGGATGGATCTGATCGAGCGCGTGAAGGCGCGATGCTCAACGCCCGTGATCCTTGTCACCGGCGACAACGTTGCCCAGACAGCCGCGGAAGCCATTCGCCGCGGGGCAACAGATTATGTGGTGAAAGTGGGCGATTACCTGTTCACCATTCCGCTGGTGATCGAGAAGAACCTCACCATCGCGAAGATCAAGCGTGAAAATGAATCGCTTCGAGGGGAATTGGAACTGACCCTTAAGGAGCTTCGCAAAAAGAATCAACAGCTCGAAGAATCGCTTTTGCGAGTTGAGGAAGTAGCCGCTACCGATCCACTGACTCGGCTATACAACCGACGCCATTTCGGCCGGATGCTCGAGCAGCTCTTTGCTGAAGCGCAACGCTACGATTCAGAGCTGGCCTGCGTCATGATCGATCTGGATGGATACAAGGTTCTCAATGATACATTTGGCCATCAGATCGGCGATCAACTGTTGATTCTCACTTCGAAGGCGATCAGCTCAAACCTCCGGCGAATGGACGTTGCCGCGCGATATGGCGGGGATGAGTTCGTACTGCTGCTTCCGCGAGCGGCCACACACGAAGCCGCGGCGGTTGTTTCGCGCGTTCGCGACGATTTCTTCTATTCATCCGCGTCACTGCTTCGCCGCCATGCTGGCGTGACGATGTCGATCGGCGTCGCAGGTCTGCGCGGCGCTCCTATCGTCAATACCGATCAGTTGATCGCCCGCGCCGACGCTGCCCTCTATCGTGCGAAGGCCGATGGCCGCAACCGGATCGTCCTTGCCGAAGGCTCAGTTCCGGCCTGAGTCGTCTTTCGGCCGGCTGGCCACCCCAAGCCGATTTAAGCGATTCATTTCGAATGTTGAGAAACGTCATGGCCTGCGGTAGCAGGCGCTTTTGGCGATGCCTCCAACGAAGCGCCCTCAAGACGCCTATCCGAAAATTGTCGTAGCGCCGCGGGATTGAACGTCAGTCGATTCCGGCCGGTGCGAAGCAGGTGCTGTTGGCGAAGCTGTGTCAGCGCCAGGCTAACCGTCTCGCGCGCTGCGCCCACCGCCTGCGCCAATTGCTGGTGGGTGATATGAAGCAGTACGCCTTCTTCATGCGGCACGGCGGCACTCGTCTGGCTAAACTCGATTAACGTGCGAACCAGCCGCTGATTGGTGTCTTCAAACATCAGCAGCGCCGCCGCTTCATGAGCACTGCGAAGTCGCGATGCCAGTTGAGTGATCAGATCCGCGGCCATGGCGGTCTGATCGGCGATCCTCTTGAGCAGCCGATCACCGGCAATCGCCCACACAACCGAAGGTGACACCACTTCAGCGCGGGACCCATAATTTGACTGTCGCGCCAGAGCGCCGATGCCAAACCATGCGCCAGGACCTAAAATGCCCGCGAGCCTTAACACCCCGTTGGCACCAATCTGGTAGACGCGCACCTGGCCCGATTCAAGGTAGTAGGCATCAATGGCGGCGTCTTTTGGCTGGTAGATGACTTGGGCGCCGGGAACTTCCATCCGACGGCTCTGAAACTCTGGATCGGCCAGCCAGTCCTTAACCTCGGATCCGCCAAGGGCGCGATGGGGCGAGGCCTCTTGCATGGCAAACTCCCAGCGGTCTTAAGACCGGCGGCCCCTGAAGAACTGAATGTTGGAGCCGGGCCGAAAAGACATGTGACTAACGACCGCTTAAAGAATGGTACCCATCCGGATCGCAGAAATGCACATAAATCTTTTATTGTTGCTGACCCCCGTTTCAGTCAATCCTCGTTCAGTTTTTGACCTGCATCGCCAGGATGCGGGCGATCGCCTCGCAGATATCCGTACGGTGTACACCGTTTAGTGCAAGAGCCAGTTGAGTTTCCATCAATCCGTAGGGGATCCCGGTATCGTAACGCTGGCCCTGAGTGACGACGCACCAATACTTATCGCACTGTGTACGAAGGTGTTCCTGAGCGGCCGTAAGCTGAAACTCGCCCTTTTCCCGGAGGTTATTCTTGATCAGGTATTCCAGCGAATCGAAGATGCGCGGCGAAAAAACGTGCATACCGAAATGTGAAAGGTAATTCCCCGCCGGCAGGCCAGGCGTGGCCAAACGCTCCCGCGCCACTTCGATCGACGGCTTTTCGACAATCAACTCCGCCCGGTAGATGCCCTTGGCCGGGTCAATTGGGTTACCCCGGATCGTCCCAAACAGATGAAGGTGTCTTTCGAGGGTGGGATGAACGCCGGTCACAGCCTCCAGCAGGTAATGCTCGAATACGCGGATCAATTGCAGCGCGCATCGATCTTTAATGTCGCTGATGTAGACGTGATCGCCCAATAGCAGCAGGAAGGGGTCACTCCCCACAAAATCCCTGGCCTGATAGACCGCATGCCCAAAGCCATCCTGAGTCTTCTGCTCGGCAAAGTGAAGCCGCTCCCCGAAAGCCTGGAGCTTTTCGCTTTCAAGGATCGCCCAATCTTTGCCGCGAAAGCTCTTGATCATGTCATCATCAAGCCGCTTGAAATAATCCCGATAGAGATTCTCCTCCCCTGGAGCCGTGATAATGCAGATTTCTTCAATCCCTGAGTCAATCGCCTCTTCGCCAATAATCTGAATCACCGGCTTGGTCAGCCCATCGCGATCCACCAGCGGGAACATTTCCTTCTGCACCGCCGCCGAGGCAGGATACTGACGCGTTCCCCGTCCCGCGGCGGTGATCACTGCTTTTCTTACTTTCGCCATTTTCCATCCCTGGTACGCGATGCGTCAGTCATGAATTACCGCGGCTGCTTAGGCCACCCCCAGGTCCTTCGTCGTAAACAGACTCTCAAACGTGTAACCGTTTGACTCAATGTTGTCGCGTGCTCCCTCCAGGCGATCGATTACGGCAACGATTCCGACAATCTTCGCGCCGGCTGCCTCAAGTGTTTTGGCTGCCTCAATGACCTGCCCCCCGGTCGTGAGCACATCTTCGACAATCAACACCCGATCACCGGCCTTGAGCGTGCCTTCCACCAGTTTGCTCGTGCCATAATCTTTTTTCTGATTACGGATGATGACAAATGGTTTGCCCGTCGCCATCGCCGTTGCACCTGCCAACGCCACGGCGCCCAGTTCAGCACCGGCAATCCGATCGACTTCATTGCTTACATGCCGGGCAAACATCTCCCCCAGCGCCTTAAGAATGTCCGGCTGCGTTTCAAAAAGGTATTTATCGAGGTAATACTTGCTCTTGCGACCGCTACGAAGGGTAAACTCTCCGCGCAGCAGCGACACATCAGCAATCCGTTTTGCCAGCTCATCTCGGGTCATGCCCAGCAAATATGTGGATTGATGTCCGATGCGTCAAATGACGAAGAAGCCAACGGACGATGGAACCGAGGGATTCTCTCAGTGGCTGTGCCCGGCGTGTACACCTTCGGAGCGCTGGATCTGGCAGTACATGTGATTCGGCTCGCACCCCTCAACCTCAACTTGAACCGTCGTATGGTTGATATTGAAGCCTTTATGAAGTTCCGCGACGACACCGCGTAGGACTTGCTGGCCACTGGAGATGGTCTGCTCGGCAACCGTCACGTGACAACTGCATGCAACCACCCCCGGCCCGACCGTCCAGACATGCAGGTCATGAACATCAAGAACACCGTCCACTTTCGCAATAGTTTGTTCTACCGCGCACATGTCCATACCGGCTGGCGTTGCTTCGAGCAGAACATTGACGCTTTCGTGGAGAATGCCCCACGAACTCCACAAAATCAGTGCCGCGATGATGAACGATACGATCGGGTCCGCGATCGTATTGCCTGTCGCCAGCACAATAATCCCGGCGACGATGACCGCGGCTGCGGAGGCTGCGTCGCCAAGCATATGAAGGTAAGCGCTGCGCACGTTGAGGTCATGCTCGGCGTGGCGCTGGAGCCAGAACGCAATCAGTACATTAATTGCCACCGCCGTGCCGGCGACGATGATCATCACGCCCCCGTGCACCGGCTGGGGATGAAGCAATCGTTGCACGGCTTCCCATGCGATGAATACCGAAATGACGACCAGCGAAGCCGCGTTGACCAGGGCGGCCAGAATCCCGACGCGATGATATCCGAACGTGCGCGTGGCACTCGAAGGGCGGCTGGCGACGCGCAGCGCGTACCACGAAAACAGAAGCGCCAGCGCATCAGCAAGATTGTGTCCCGCATCGGAGAGCAAGGCCACGCTATGACCCAACAGTCCGGCGAGGCCTTCACCCACGACAAACGCAACCGTGAGCAAGACGGCCCAGCCCATTTTACCGCCGGCAATCAGGCCGTGATGGTCGTGGTGATGATGTCCGTGTTCACAACTCATTCGAATGCTCCGAGCAAGCCGATTGTATAGAAGTCGATGGTGTCCGTCGCGTGGTCGTGGATTCCGGGATCGTCATCTCGCCAGGATGTGATGAGATGTTCGTTGCCGATCGGATTTCAATCGAACAGGCATGCCTTGCGTTGCAAAACGTTGCAAAACGTTGTGCCTCGATGTTGGATTTGTCGGGATTCTGCTAAATGAAGAAGGCTTGGACACTGCCGGTCATGGAAGTGCGAGCCCGCAATGCTTAAGGAAACATCATGAAGGCCGGGAAACACATCGGTTCCCTATGGCAGGAATTCAAGGCGTTCGCGTTCAAGGGGAACATGATCGATTTGGCAGTCGCGGTGGTGATCGGGGCGGCGTTTTCCGGAGTGATCAACTCGCTGGTTAAAGACATCATCATGCCGTCGCTCATTTACGTGACGACGACCGTCAGCACGGTGGCGGAAAAAACTGCCGATGTCGCGAAGAAGACGGCTTCAACGGTTGGCGCGACGACCACTCCGGTCGAAACCCAGCCGGCTGATACGCAGCCGAGCACCGTGCCGTCAACTCCCCCGGTAGTGGCCGCTGCGCCGCCACCGCCGCCTTCCACTCCCGCCCCGGCGCCGGCTAAGGCTGATGAAACCAAACCGGTGCAATTGGGATGGTCGATCGGCAATGTCAAGATCGGGAGCTTTATTGCCGAATTATTGAACTTCGTGATCGTGGCCTTCGCGGTGTTTATTGTCATTGTCAAATTGCTTGGCTCGGTCATGAAGCGCGTCGGCGGCACCCCTGCTCCGTCGGAGCCGACGACTAAGGAATGTCCGTTTTGTCTTTCGGTGATCCCGATCAGGGCGCGAAAATGTGCGCACTGCACTGCCGATCAGCCCGCGTCTCCGACCGCCGGCGCTACCGCTTGAATACCGCTTTAAAGAATTCCCGGATCCCACTCAACTGGAGAACCATGGTCCGCGCTATCCGTGCCGCGACAATTTCCCTTATTGCGATTGCATCGTTGTCATCGGTGCTTCACGCCGACGAGGTCGTATTCAAGAACGGCGACCACCTTACAGGAAAGCTTGTATATGACGGGCTCAAGCTGACGATCGACGCACCTTCGACCGGCAAAATCCTCGTCGATCTGAAAAACGTGAAAACAATTATCAGCCAGGGGCCAATCGATGTGGTGCTGGCAGATGGCAAGGTCCTTCACCAGAAAGCCATGGCCGGCCCGGAAGGGCAGATTATTTTGGCGCCGGAGGGCAGTGCTCCCCAGCAAACGATCGCGCTGAAAGATATCAAAAAGATCAATCCGCCACCGGTCAAATGGTCGGGCAGTTTCCTGGTGGGCGGAATGATCACCCGGGGCAATACCAAGACCGATAATTTCAACACGACGTTGCATCTCGGGCGTCGCACTGATCAGGATCGAATCAATATCGACGCGGGCTACCTTTACGGACGTGAACACACAAATGGCGGCGGTAGCCATGAAACGCAGAACAACTGGTTTACCGAGGGAAAATACGACTACTTCTTCACGCCAAAGTTTTACGCCTACGGCGACCTGCGAGCCGAAAGAGACGTCATCGCGGGCCTCGATCTGCGACTGACGCCCGGCGTCGGAGCCGGCTACCAGTGGTTTGAATCCCCAAAGTTCAAGTTCAATACCGAAGCAGGCGCTTCATACCTCTACCGTTCCTACAGCAATGATGGCACATCGGAAAGCGTTTCATTGCGGCTGGCCTATCACCTGAACTGGGCCATCAATGACAAAGTTGCATTTATCCATGATCTGGAATACTTCCCCGGCTTGGACCGCCTCGGCAACTACCTGATCACCACCGATGCGGGTCTTAAGGTCAAGCTGACAGAAAGGCTATTCACTGAGTTCAGGATCGAAGAGCGGTACGATTCGCAGCCGGCTCCGGGTAAAACATACAACGATATCCGGTACATTCTCGGGGTTGGCGTGAATTTCTAACGCGGTTTGCGGAGGACTGTTTATGATCAGGATGCTGACGATTGCGGCGGTGCTGTTGCTTGGGATCTGCTCCGTGACAACGGCAGCGGACGATGGAAAGCTGCGAATTATCTGTTTCGGCGCCCATCCCGATGATTGCGAGCTTCAGGCATCAGGCGTCGGTGCGATGTGGGCGGCCCAGGGGCATCACGTCAAATTTGTGTCGGTGACTAATGGCGACATCGGACATTGGCGCGAAGCGGGCGGGCCGCTTGCCGTGCGCCGCAAAGGCGAAGTGGAGAAAGCCGCGGCAATTCTCGGAACAACCGTTGAAGTCTTGGACAATCACGATGGCGAACTGATGCCGACGCTGGAGAATCGCCGGACGCTGATCCGGCTCATTCGGGAGTGGAAGGCAGACGTGGTCCTCAGCCCCCGGCCCAATGATTATCACCCCGATCACCGCAACACCGCGCTCCTCGTGGCGGATGCCGCGTACATGGTGACCGTCCCTTTCATCTGTCCGGATGTCGCGCCGCTGAAGCGCAACCCGGTGTTCATGTACTACCAGGATCGATTTCAAAAGCCCTATCCATTTCATGCGGATATCGTGGTGGCGATTGATTCGGTAATGGATAAGAAGCTCGATGCGCTGGCGATCATCGAATCGCAATTCCTGGAAGGCGGGGCCAATGGCGATGAGTCGCTGCTTCCCAAGACTCCCGAGCAGCGTGAGAAACGCGTGGCGGAGGTCCGATCGGGGATGGCCTCGCGCAATCGCGGGACGGCAGATCGATTCCGCAAGGAGTTGGCCAGTTGGTATCCCGCGAAGCAAGCACAGAAAGTAAAATATGCCGAGGCGTTTGAAGTGTGTGAATACGGCGCTCAGCCTTCGAAAGAGCAATTGAAGAAGCTGTTCCCGTTTTTTCGCACGCCATAATCGATCTTGGAAGAAAACATTATGACCAGGACCGTCACGAATCGCGTTGGTGCAACGGACCGATATTTTGAATTGGTTCGAGAATACCCGTTGCGACCCATTCGAACCAAAGCCGACTACCGGACGGCCACGAGCATGGCCGATCATTTGGCCATTCAAGTGGAAGGATCGTTGGAAAAGGGGGAACAGGACTATCTCGATACGCTTTCACTTTTGATCGAAGAATACGATCGCGCCCATCGGCCGGCCGGTCAGAAAAAGCTCAATGGGATAGACATCCTGAGGCATCTCATGGAGGCAAACGAGATGAGCGTGTCGAGTCTCGGCAAACTACTCGGTAGCAAGGGAGTTGCCTCGGAGATCCTCAGTGGAAAGCGTTCACTGAGTAAGAATCACATGTTGAAGCTGGCGGCGCGGTTTAACTTGGACGCAGGGGCGTTCCTTTGTTGATAAAACCGGATGATGAATCCTTAACGGAGCGAGACTATTTTTACTTCCCGGCGACTTTCACGCTGAAGCCGGCGTCGTTGAAGGCTTCAACCAGCTTGGTCGCATCGAAGGGGCCAGTGACGGTGAAGGTAACGGCTTTAGCCGGGACATCGCCCGAAGCGCCCGGAACTTTCTTGATGGTGTCGTTAATGGCAGTTGTGCACTTCTTGCAGCAGTTGTGGATGCCGGAGACTTCGGCAGTCTGCACGGTGCCCGGCTTCGCGCCGCTGTCATCCTTCATTGTGGCGCCGGTGGCCTTGCCGTAGTAACCGGCCGCCGACAGTGCATCAACGGCTTTCTGGGCGGTGGCATCATCGGGGGCAGTGATGGCAATGGTCTGAGCGGTCTTATCGCAGACGGCTTTGGCGCCTTCAACGGAGCTGACAGCCTTCTGTGCGCCGGTCACGCATGAGTTGCAACACAGATGAGTCTTGGAAATGGTGACGGTGGATTCAGCCGCGGCCCATGAAGCAAAAACGACGGGAGCCAGCAGGGCGACGATCCGAGTAGCAGTGCGAATCATGGTGATCTCCTTATTGTGTGGTTGAGGACCGATTGGAATGATACCGAAATTCATTTTTAAGAAAAGTGCTCCCGCTACTCAACGTGCAGGGTAATCGCATATGCGCTCAGCGGGAGTGCGAGGCTCCTGCCGAGCCGCGTTTTTCGATCGAGCATAAGCTCGGCAGGAGCCTCGCACTCCCACGTTTTGCGTCGGAGGGACCATATGTGATAGTCCTGGCTCAACGTGCGGCAGGAGGGGTGGCGTTTTGCGAAAGCATCGGATCAAGATAGGCCGCAACCTTCTCCGCCCAAAGCTTGCCGTGTTCCTGAAGTCCCTTTGCGTTGAAATGGACGCCGTTGCGGTACTCGGCGGTTAGTTGATCGGTATCGGGGCCGGGCAACGCCGAATGATCATCCCACAGCGATTTTTGCGCAGATCGGAATTCTTCATCGGCGGCGTCTTTCTCACTGTGGTAAGTCGCCCGGGCGACAAACCAGGGAAAGTCCCAGCCGGCTTGGATGTGTGATTCTGCGATGATGTGTTTGAGCCAATCATGGTATTGATTGCCGGTGATTTGGCGGTCGGCGGGGTACCCGGCACGGGCTTGGCCGGCATCGGATTCGCCCTGATGCCAGAGGATGGCGCGGAAGCCGTGGGGGCCAAGTTGCGCGATGCGCTCGATCAACCCGTCGTAGAGCTGGCCGGTGGATTCCCATTCATTTGGCCCGACCTGGGTGACGTGCTTTCCGGTCGTGGGCAGTTGTTTCATTCGGTCGCCTTTAGGGAGCCATTCCCGCACGCTGGTCGCCCCATAGCCGACGCTGGCGATCGCGACCGGCACGTGATATCGCGCGACCAGCGCGTCACCGAAGGCAGGAGCGAAACTGCCGCCCGTACTGTGATCCTGCGTGCCAGGCTGAGGGTCGTCGGCGATCCGCCATGCGTGTCCATCGAAGGTCGAGACTTTGCCGGAGGTTGGTTTTTGCTTGGGGTTTCCGTAGTTCGTAGAGTTGGATTGACCGGCAATGACGAAAACCTCGCCTACGCCTACATGTTCGACCGTATGCGATGCGACCACGACGCTGTTTTCGAGCACCCGTAATTCGACGCGATACCACCCGCCGGCAGCAGTGGGGGTGTCATATCGGAAATCCGTAACATTCGGGCCATGCGCGATTGACTGCCATTTGGAGCCGGGCGATCCCTCCTGCGGAAGTTCAATCACGCGGTACTCGATCGACTGAGAGGGATTGGTCAGGCGACCTTGGATTGTGATCTTCCCTTGTTTGTCGGTTTGACGCTGGAAGACCTGGTATTCCGACGGCGCGGTCAACGTGATATCGCCGACGGGCAGCGCGGCGGCGTAACCGACTCGAACGGCGGACACGATCAGGATCACCACGGACGCGATGGCGGTTGAGAATCGCATCATCTGATTGTAACTGAAATGCCATTGCATAAATGACCATGGGCGATTCAGCACCATTGCATTTACGTGGCACGGCTTTCTAAGCCGTGGTTGGGGCAGCCGCAGGTCCGGCGCCGGGTGAGATGTGGGAAAACCAACTTTCCTTGACGGAGCATTTTCTTCCGGCAAATTCATGGGGTTGTCCACCTGTCGAAACTTGGTTTTCCCACATTTGACCCGGCGCTGATGTTCATCCCCCTCGATCATGGCTTAAAAAGCCATGTCACGAAAATCGCAGAATCGCACACGGGCATTTAGCTCATCGGCTGCGCGGATAGCAGTTTTCAACGTGATTTAAGGGGACTGGCTGTGGCATTTAGCCGCATCAATTGACATCGCGGTTGGCACTGCGAAATGTTAAGAACTTTCAGTGTCGGACGAAATTAATCGTTTAACGCGCCCGCGTGGCGCACAGGAGCACATCATGAGCGCGGTGCTGACGCCTCAAACGACAGCCGGTTCTCCGCAGCAGCAGTTGCATGTCGCTCAGGACCTGTTCATCAGGCGGTGGGGCGAGATGGGCCAGACGTGGGGCATCAATCGGACGATGGCCGAGATTCATGCGTTGCTCTACATCTGCGCGACGCCGTTGTGCACGGATGATGTGATGGAGCGGCTGAACATCAGCCGCGGAAACGCATCCATGAGCCTGCGCGCCCTGTGCGACTGGGGCATTATCCGCCGGCTCCATAAACGCGGCGAGCGGCGCGAGTATTTTGAGAGCCTTTCAGATGTGTGGGAGATGTTCTCGATCATCGCCGCCGAGCGAAAGCGCCGGGAGATGGACCCGGTGCTGGAAACGATCAAGCAGTGCCAGCAGATGCTGGGTGAGGGCGTGCTGGGCAAGACAGCCGCCCAGCAGGAAGCGGTTCAATTGACCCGCCAGCGATTGGAAGGAATGGAAGAATTTATGGAAGTCACCAATCGCATCTTTGCCCAATTCGTCACCGGTGCAAAGAGCGGCCTGAATCGAGTGGCGCGGGTGCTCTTGAAGGCGTTTTGAGCCGCAACGGATTGACCTATTGCTCGGGAATCAAAAGGACAAAGGGCGCGGCGCGGAGCTTAACGCGCCAGCCGGGCGGGCGATCGTCAGTGGCCAGCATTAACCGCATTTTAGGTGGAGGATAAGCGGGTGTTGGCCAGCGCATATAAGCAAAAGCGCCGTAGTAAGACTGGTCGGTAAACTGAATGTGTACGCCGTGATTTCCCAGTTCGATCATCGCGAACAGCAGATGCGTTAGCGAAAGGATATTGAGCTCGACCGGTTGGTCGCCGATGGCGGCAACCAGACGATCGGTCTGCCGAAGCGTGAACTCCTGCGAGCGTGGGCGGCTTGCCCCTGCATATCTTCGTACCGAGCCGGCAAATCGTGGAACACGAAGCCCGACAAATGTGATGGCGACAAGCGCCGCAACGAGTGAAACGCGTCGCCATTTCCGGCGATTGATGGGCGAGTTGAATTCAATAAGACCCGCAATGCCGCACAATGTTGCTGGATAAATGACGCCGACGAGTTGGAATGTTTCGGGGCGTCTGTCGTTCCACCAGAAAATCAGAAGTAACAGCAAGGGACCAAGGAGAAGCCCAATGGACTGTGGCTCCCGGCGAATCAGTGCGTAGATCAAGAAGCAAATCCATATCGCCGAAGCAACTTTCGCGATGCGCCGGATGGCCTTTGCCGACAGCCCGGAGACGAGTTTGCTTTCCTTCCCAAATGCCAGGGGAGGCAGGTGGTCATCGGGATTGTTGCCGATGTTGGCGCCCTGGTGCTCAAGGTCCAGCGCGCGCGGGAAAATGTATTTCCAGGTGACGCTAAAGTCGGGAGTTGACACGTAAGTGGGGCGGGCGGGAATACCCGACGACATGACCGACGTCCCAACCAGGAGCGCAAGGACCACGCCAGATTGCCAGCACGATTCCAGCTCGGATCGACGTTGAGTAGGGCGGGCCAGGATGGCGCGGGCAAGCAGGTAGGTGGCGCATATCGTGGTGAGGAACAGCGCCGTCGCGAGCCCGGAGTGAACGATTGCCGTTGCACTGGTGAGAAGCGTTAATGCCAGGACCGATTCGATCGTAATCCGGCGCGGAAGCGCCATGAACAGACCGGCGACAAGAAGAACCGCAGGGTACCCCAGGAGCTTGCCGAGATAGCCAAGGCGGGTGTCTTCATACCAGTGCGAGACGAGCAAGCCGCAAAGAAGCAGCAGCACAGATCCCCACGACCGACCGAACACGCCCGCGATCGCCAGCAATGCCGCCGAGAGGCAAATCGCGCAAGCGACGTCATAGGAAAATGCGCCCGAAACTCCGCCAACAATCGAAACGCTCGCCAGGAAGAAGTGGCTGCCAAACCGCGGGTCAATTTGGAAAAGGACGGTGAGCCACGCGTTAAATGGATTTTCCGGGGTGGCAGTTGGCAGCACGGTGATTGGGTGCAAGCGGAGCCAATCGGCGGCTTGGGCATATCCGATTTGATCCGTGGCGTCGGCATAATGCAGAGCGGGCCCGTGTTCGCGAATGGATGCTACATCCACTATGCGTGTGACAACTGGCGAAATAACCAATACCGCTGCCAGCAAACCAGGAATATCACGCCACGGGATTTTCGGCCGGAAAAATGCGAGGCCGACGCATGTCGTAAAAGTGCAACCGGCCCACGAGATCAAAAACGCGCGATCTGCCGTGAATCCCGCGATGCTGTAGAACACGGCCATCCCAAGCGTGACGCAAAGTAGTCCGGCAAACGGGGCAGCGAGAGCCCCGAATCTCAACGAGCGTCGAAACGGAAGGATCGCAAATCCCCCTGCGAGCCCAAACCCCGCAATCATTACTAGAACGAAAAAATATTCGGAAATGTGTCGCAATGAAGACTTAGACTCCCTTTGGTTGAGTGCATTAGCGGCGGAAAGGGCCCTGAAGCGTATCGGAGCTCACTCCAAATCCCAGGCCGATCGGCGCGATGGCGAATGAGAAGCCGTTCTGATTGCCGATCTGCTGGTGAGCGAAGTTAAAGACCATCACAAACCGATCGAAATACCGGATCAGCGACATGCTGGTCGAGACGTTCTGGCCGAGCCCAAAGTCAAAATCCTGTCCAAATCCGATCGTGTACTTTGGGCTGATCTGGTACTGGAATTGGACGCTGGCAATATTGGAATTGAGGTCGGCGATGTACCGGTTGCCGATGTACCATGACTGCGTAACGTCGCGGGTAAGCAGAATGCCGACGGCCGCGGTAGCCAGCTTGCGGGCATCGAGGTTGTATTGCACATCGCCAAGAACCACCGTGCTGTCATTGAGTCGCCATGAAGCGTCCATGTTGGCGGAGTTTCGGGGGATGGACGCCTCGGGGATCGAACTGAAATAGGTGCCGCGAAAGTCGTAGGGATTGAGGAAATTAAACCCACGCGGCTTATTGGCGAATAATTGAACGTTGAGATCGAGGGTAAAGAAATCGACGCTCCGCCAGCGATCCGGGCCGCCGCGTTGCGTCTGCCATCGTTGATGCAATCCGAGTTTAACGGCCGACACGTCATTGATCGCGTCAACCTGGCTGTCATACATATAGAGATGATTGCGATCGACAGTCGTCCCCGACGCAAAAACGTCCAGCGAAGGCTCAATCACATGGCGGAGCTGATGGATATCGAAAAGATCTGACTCGGCGGTGGGGTCTACCTTCCAGAAGGTCGTCGTGAGCCGCGCCCCGCCCGCCCCAAAAAATCGAGCTTGGGCATCGCCGCCGGGTGAATCCGAATATTCCGTGTAGCGTCCCACCACATACGGCACGACCTTGAAATGGCCCGCCTCGAGCGGCCAATCGATTTCCTCCCGGAAATCTCCGCGCCAGGTGAATTTCGTCGGTACACCAGTTTGGCCCAGCGCGCGAATTCCAGGCAGAACATCGGGAACGCGAAACCCCTGCTGGCGGAGCGTCGCCCGGGTCGGCTGAAATGTCAGCCCAGCAACGGAGTTTTCACTGAAGGTCGTGATTGCATCGTTGGCGAAACTGTCGCCTTCGCGCTGGTAGCCGATCTCGGGAAGCCGCTGCACCTCAAACTGCTCGGCCATCCGCTCGCTGGTGGTCACCAGCCGGTTGGGCTGCCCCTCCACAAGTAACGTAAACGCCTCGGTGTTCCTTTGGCGCTTAAGATAGGCTGACTCATCGATCGACCCATCTTCCATGAACTGCCTGGGAAAATACTCCTCAAGGAAGGTGGGATCAGACACATATCCCAGGCGGATCTGAGCCTGCCAATCGTCTGGGAAAAAATGCTGGTGCTCGTAAATCACCCGTCCACGAAACTGCTCGCTGGGCCCAATGGGCTTCACCGGCAGCCGCCCATAATCAGAATCGCCGCCGCGGTCATAGACGAAGTAGCTGCGGAGTTCGCCACGAAAGTTCCAGGGATCGTGCTGAGGCTCAGTCAGGAATCCGCCCCCGTAAGACGCATCAAGACCCACGCCTGGCCCGCGCCGTTCCAGATAGTCCAAGCGGTATGCGGCATCGAGCGATTTGGGAGGGATCTGTCCCAACGTTTCAAACAAGCCCCAGTCGGAAAAAAACGAATAGCCGAAGTCGGTGCGGTGGCCAACGCCGATCTGACGCATCGCTCCAGGGCGATCGCCCACGCTCCCAGCCACCACCGGCAGATAGAAAAACGGAATGTTGAATGCGCGAAATGTCGTGTTATTAGCCTCGAAGTTCACGCGTTCTGGGAATCGCGGATCACCCGTGGCCTCGGAATGAACGTAAATGCGGTCGGCCTTGATGGCGTAAGACGGGACGGCAAAGGCACTGCTGGTGAGTTCAACGTCTTTTGTCAAATACTCGTCTTTAGCAAGCTGGCGAATTGTCTTCGCACGAATGATCACCGGAACCGACTGCTGCGGCAATACGGTGTGAAGCACTGCATCAACAAGGATGGCGCGATCGGTGGCGAGCTCGTAAAATACCCGCTCCGCCCGGAGGCGCTGCTCGCCAGTCGTCGCCTTGATGGCGTCATATTGAATACGCGTATCGCCTTCAAGATAGATCGCCGTGACTTTCTTGCTTCCCTCGGCGGTTTTGTCGCTCGAGTTCATGTCGCGCAGACTGGTAAAACTGGTGAACAAAACGGCCCGCTGGGATTGCATCGTGATGAGGTCGCCATTGGGCTGAAAGATGCGAATGAGCACCCCATCCCACAGCGTGATGGCGGCGGTGCCTTCCTCGCTGTCGATGACGTCCGTTCGCCCGGCTTCGAAGTGTACCGGGAAGCCGGTTTCAGCCGGACGCGAGGCGGGTCGAGTCGTCCGGGAGGTTCCTCCGCGCGTCGCGATAATCACGCTTGGCTGGGTATCCAGGGGGATGTGAGGCTGGGTTGCCGCTGCCCGGCGCAAGTCCAAAGCGCGTTGAAAGAGTGGCGAATCCCCCATGTTGCGTGCCAGGCGCTGGTCCGCGGTGATCTGGCCATCGCCAAGCACTTCAGCCGTCACCAGCAGTTCGTCCCCACTCCGGGTCGCCACATCCTGCTTGATGGTTGCGTCCCCAAAAAGGGCGAATTCCGCATGCTGCTGGCCAGGCGCTCCATTGGCCACCGGGCTCAGCCAAATGACTGCTTCCTTCGCGGATAGCGTTGCATGATCGAGTGTAACTGAAAGCGGCCCCTCAAGCTGGATCACCTGGGTTCCGGACGCCGACCAGATCGCGGCAGATTTGGCGGTGATCAACAGTTTTTCGCTTGGAGCCTGACTCTGTGCGAAGGCAGGAGCGCAAAGCACCGACATCAGCAGCGCAAGCCAAGACCGACAGATCGCGCCCCGATGCACGCACCGACTCCTTCCTGTGCTTTGTTCCCGCAAATTCTTTCAAAAACTCGCGGGGCGACGGGGCGCCATGATAAGTGCCGATGAGCCCGAAGCGGCGGGCATTATAGGACCCGCCACTAGGCGGTCAATTTGAACGCTCAGCCGTGCGAATCCGCGCAACCGATGCCCGGCTCAATTTTTCCGATCGCCCGCGACCGGCTTGCTCGACTTGAACGTTCTCAAGTTCAATGGACTTCAATTGCGGAGCATCATAAAATAATGGGTAAGGGGATGGTTTGGGGATCGTCGGGCCAATTGGAATTTGTGGAGTGGCGCCCGGCATGGCCGATGATGAATTGGCCGGCCTACTCCTGCCCCACTGCGAGCAGCTTCGCGGTTATCGTTCCTGTTTCAATGAGAGGGTGCAGGCAACCCTCCAGCTCTTTCGCATGACGTGCCGGTCGGCAGGGGTCAGCGCCAAGCCTCTCCAGCTCCTACCCGCATAGCTCGGCAGATCGGGCACACATGCACAATCGCACGCGCCCTGACGTATTGATTTACGGAGTACGAACACATGGCAAAAGCGAATTCGTTGGTCGCCTTGATTGATCGAAAACTTGATGTCGCCCAGTTCCGCGAGCAGCACTGGGAAGGCACCTTCTGGGATTACCTCGATCTGGTGCAGGAAAGCCCCATGGTCGCGCGGAACGCGTTCCAGCGCATGTACGACATGGTCGTGTCGTACGGCAGCGAAACGTTCACCCAGTTCAAGCAGGAATACAACCGCTACCCGTTCTTCTCCGACCCGATCGATCACGGGGGTGATGCGATCTTCGGCCTCGAGCGCCCGCTCATGCAGCTGGTGGATTTTTTCAAATCCGCCGCCCAGGGCTATGGCACCGAGAAGCGCATCCTGCTGCTTCATGGCCCGGTGGGATCATCCAAGTCCACAATCGCCCGCTTGCTTAAGAAGGGGATCGAAAGCTACTCCCAAACTGATGCGGGAAAATGCTACACCTACAGCTGGCGGGTGCCGCGGCAGGGTGGCGATGGCGATGCCGGCGAGCAATTCCTCGACTGCCCGATGCATGAAGAGCCGCTTCTGCTGATTCCCCGCGAGGCGCGCGCGGATGTTCTGCTAAGCATCAACGAAAAGCTTCCCGATGGAGGCAAGATTCGTCTGTATGGCGAGCCTTGCCCATTCTGCCGTCGAGTCTATTCGGATCTCATGGATATGTACGGCGGGGAATGGAAGAAGGCCATCGACCATGTCAAAGTGCGCCGGCTGATTCTTTCCGAGAAGGATCGGCGCGGCATTGGAACGTTTCAGCCCAAGGATGAAAAAAACCAGGATTCGACTGAACTGACCGGCGACATCAATTACCGGAAAATCGCCGAGTACGGTTCGGATTCCGATCCCCGCGCCTTCAACTTCGATGGCGAACTCAATATCGCCAACCGCGGAATCGTCGAGTTTATCGAAGTGCTGAAGCTGGATGTAGCGTTCTTGTACGATCTGCTCGGGGCCAGTCAGGAGCACCTGATCAAGCCCAAGAAGTTCGCGCAGACATACATCGACGAAGTCATCCTCGGCCACACCAATGAGCCGGAGTACAAGAAGCTTCAGGGCAATGAAATGATGGAGGCGTTCCGAGACCGCACCATCAAGATCGACGTGCCTTACAACATCCGGCTCAGCGACGAGATCAAGATCTACAACAAAGACTTCGGTCCCGAGCGAGTGAAAGGCATTCACATCGCTCCGCACACGATCGAAGTAGCTGCGATGTGGGCGCTGCTCACTCGCCTGGCCGAGCCGAAAAAGGCCGGCATCACCAAAATGCAGAAAATGCGCCTCTACGACGGCAAGAGCGTTGAAGGCTTCACCGAAGACAGCATCAAAGAACTCAAGGAAGAAGCCCCGCGCGAAGGCATGCAGGGTATCTCGCCGCGATACATTCAGGACAAGATCAGCAACGCGCTGGTCAGCCATCAGGCCCAGCTCGAAAAATCGATCAATCCCTTCATGGTGATGAATGAGTTGGAAGGTGGATTGAGCCACCACTCGCTGATTACTGACGAAGACCTGAAAAAGGAATATCGCGATCTGCTAGCTGAAGTCCGGACCGAATATGAGGACATCATCAAGGGGGAGGTCCAGAAGGCCATCAGTGCCGATGAAGATGCCATTCGTCGGTTAGCCGCGAACTACATTGAAAATGTCCGGGCCTATACGCAGCACGAGCGCGTGCGGAACCGCTACACCGGCCGGGACGAGGAGCCGGATGAACGGCTCATGCGTTCGATCGAAGAGAAGATCAATATTCCCGATAGCCGCAAGGATGATTTCCGCCAGGAGATCATGAACTACATCGGCGCCCTGGCATTGGACGGGAAGAAGTTTGAATACAACACCAATGCCCGTTTGCTCAAGGCGCTAGAGCTCAAGCTGTTCGAGGATCAGCGCGATACGATCAAGCTGAAGAACCTGGTTTCGAGTGTCGTCGATGATGAAACGCAACAGAAGATTGACGTCGTGAAGCAGCGTTTGATCAAGTACTTTGGGTACAACGAGACCAGTGCGACGGACGTGCTGAATTATGTGGCGAGCATCTTTGCCAGAGGTGACAGCAAGCAGGATGAATAGTGAAGAGTTGAAATTTCAGATTTCAAATTCGGAGATGACAATTCGGGATTTCAAATTTGAGATTTGAGATTGTGGATTTGAGATTGTGGATTTTGAGTCGGAAATGCGAAGCCGTGTGATCGGCCGGGTGTTATGTATGAGTATGGGCCGTTCAACAAGGCGTAGCGGATTGGTCTTCCTGCTGATTGGATTGATCGGCGCCGCGTTTTTCTGGGTCACCGACCCTCGCTTTGGCCCGGAAGTACACCGCTACGGATTGGGCGAGTGGGATTGGCGGCATTGGTTGTACGTGCTGCGCGGGTCGCCCGACAACGTGATTGATGCCGCCAATCAAACGATGCTGAGCACGTTTGTCGGTGTCGCTGGCTCAGCGGCGCTGCTGATGATCGGCCTCTGGCTGCTCACTCGGCGATCGACGGGAGCTCGATAAAGTTACGGCTGACTGAACTGAAGCGCGCCGATTTGAAAAGTGATTTGTATGGTGCTGAAGATTGAAAAAGATCACCAGCGCTTCCGGCAAATCGTAAAAGGCCGGATTCGTGATGATCTGCGCAAATTCCTGACCAAGGGTGAGTTGATCGGAAAGGAGGGCAAGCACCTCATCTCGATTCCCGTGCGCGGGATAGACATCCCCCATTTCCGCTATGGAGACAATTCTCAGGGTGTCGGGGCCGGTGATGGCAAGGAAGGCGATTCAGTCGGCAAAGGCCAGGGTGGCGGCAAGCAGGGCGGCACCGATCCGGGCCAGCACATCATGGAAGTGGATCTCAGCCTCGATGAGCTGGCCGAGATCCTCGCCGAGGAATTAAAGCTCCCTCGCATCGAGCCCAAGGGCAAGCATCGGATTACGACGGTTCGTGATAAATATTCCAGCCTCCGGCGGGTAGGGCCTGAATCGCTGCGCCATTTCAAGCGATCGTTCCGCGAAGCCCTCAAACGGCAGATCATGCTGGGGGATTACAACCCCGATAAGCCGGTCATCATTCCTCAGAAGAAGGACATTCGCTACCGGAGCTGGAAGGAAATCAAGAGCCCGCAGAGCAATGCGGTAATCATCTTCATGATGGACGTGTCGGGCTCGATGGGCGAAGAGCAGAAGGAACTGGTTCGGGTCGAATCCTTCTGGATCGACACCTGGCTCCGCAAGAATTACGAGGGCATCGAAAGCCGGTACATCGTGCACGATGTGGCCGCCAAGGAAGTGGACAAGCACACGTTCTACCACCTGCGCGAGGATGGGGGCACCAAGATCAGCAGTGCGTTCCGCGCCTGCAAGCAGCTTCTCGATTCTCATTACAGCGCTGATGAGTGGAACATCTATCTCTTCCACTTCTCCGACGGCGACAACAGCTCTGAAGCTGACAGCCGTGACTGTGTAAAACTGCTCAAAGAACAACTCCTGCCGATCTGCAATATGTTCGGCTACTGCCAGGTCGCCAGCGCCTACGGCTCAGGCAATTTCATCAACGTCCTCCACGAACATCTCCGCAACCATGAGAAAGTCTTGACGAGCCGCGTCAACAGCAAGGATGATATCTACGATTCGATCAAGACGTTTTTTGGCAAGGGGCATTGAGGACGAGGTTTCTAAATGACGATTCGAACACCGACCATCTTAACGGCCCAGGAGTTCGCCGAGCTCGAAGGGATCGGTACGGCGGAACTGATCCGCGGAAGGGTGGTTCCGTTGACGAAGCCCAAGCCGAAGCACGGCCGCATCACCATGCAATTCGGGGCCGCAATTTCCGCCTTTGTCTCACGCCAAAAGCTCGGCGAGGTCTACGCCGCCGAAACCGGGTTCATCGTCGAACACAATCCCGATTCGGTCCGAGCGCCCGACGTGGCGTTCGTCCGATCCGAACTGGTGCTGGGCCACGACGAAGAAGAGTGGTACCCGCATTCGCCCGACTTGGCCGTCGAGGTCCTTTCGCCAACCGATCGCGCCGCGGCCGTCCAGGAAAAGGTGCGCAAGTGGTTGGACGGCGGCGCTCGTTCCGTCTGGGTCGCCGACGCCGCGACTGAGTCCGTAACCATTCATCATCCCGATGGAACAATCCGTATCGTGAACGCCGCCGACGAACTTCGCGACGACACCGTACTGCCGGGCTTTTCGATCAAACCTTTGTCCACCCTCTTTCGGCC
>DAIRGS010000217.1:0-10177 GCA_036794395.1 Tepidisphaeraceae bacterium
AGGGTTACTTCGACCACTGTGGCTATGGCGATACACCAAGTTGAAAAGTGCTCTAGTCCTTCCGAGGCGGCTTGAACGCGGAAACCGCCAGCACGCCCCCGGCTCCCAGAAGCCCAGTCCCGCCGGTGTAGAACACGTAGGACATGCTGCCTTCGCCATGACGACTGCCGCCGGAACTCGCGCTCTCGTAGGGATAGATCACATTGCCCGCGTGAAACAGCCCGACAGCACCCGCAGCGCACAATGCCGCCATGAATAGCATTGCCAGACGCGAGACGATTTCACGCCAGTCGAAGCGCAACAACCCTCCCAGCCAATGAGAATCGCTACGCGATCAACATCGGCGACGGCACATATCCACTGCGGACCTGGCCGCTGGGGTCGGTGCTGCTTTTGAGATTGCAGGGATGGGCTTCGGGGCCGAGGTCCCAGTCGCGGGCGTAGTCATCGGAAATCTGCCGCAGTTCCTGCAAGCTCAGGTTCGGCTTATCCGTCGACTCGGCTGCTTCTTTGATCTCTTTTTCGTTCAGGAAGGTTCCGGTGATGCTGGTCATTCCGCCTTGCTGAAGGATCCATTTGCAGGCGAGCTGGTGAACGTTCATGCCGTGATCGGTTGCGTAGTGGCGCACCAGTTCAAGCTTTTTCAGCCCGTAAACTTTCCAGGCATTGTCGCGGAATTTGCGGTGGTCGTTTTCGCCGATGGTCGTGTCGATCTTGACGATGTCCTTGAGAATGCTGCTATTGTCGTGAACGCGGGCGACGACGCCGGCCCGAGTGGCCACTGCCGTTTCGCAGAACTCCCGGCCAGGGTTCTGCTCGAAAAGATTGAAGACCGTCTGCACGGCCTTGGCGTGATGATCGGTCATCGCCTTGACGCCTTCTTCGCGCCAGCCGATCGCGGGGCCAAGGGAAACACCCCAGACCTTGATCTTGCCCTCGTCCTTGATCTTCTCCAGCTCGGCGAACGTGTCGTCGCGGAACTGCGGAAGCTTGATGTTGTGCGCCATGTACAGGTCGATGTAATCGGTGCCGAGGCGCTGGAGGGATTTTTCCAGCGAACTGCGGAGGAAGGCGGGGGAGAAATCCTGTTTACGTTCGGAATGCCCGCCGGGCACTCCGGGGTCGTTGTAAAAGTCGTAGCCAAACTTGCTGCCGATCTCGACCTTGTCGCGCGGGCGGTCCTTCATGAACTTGGCAAAGACGGTTTCCGCCCGGCCATTTCCATACGCGTCGCCATTGTCGAAAAAGGTGATGCCTTGATCGTAAGCGAACTGGCACATTTTGATCGCGGCTTCGTCGGTGTAATGGCCCCACCAATCCACGCCGAAGATCCAGCAGCCCAGCGAAATGGTTGAAACTTCCAGCGCGGTATTTCCGAATTTGCGTCGTTCCATGATGTCAAATGATAAGCGATAGGATGGGTCGTACAAAGCGCCCGGCGAACATCAAAATTCGCCGAAGGCCGCGTCAGCCAGATCCGAAACGTGCTGGCGGATATCGACAGGCCATGATGCAATCAAGTCCTCGAACCGGTCGGGATCGGGCGCAAACAGCGCGCGAGCCGCCTCTTCAAATCCCGGAAAATTCCCCGCCATCGCGGACATGAAGCGATACGTCACTTCCTGACCACGGCGAGTCTTGTCGCGGCCGGCATTCACCCGGCGGGCTTCCTCCACCAGTTTCCGCAACGCCACCGAAGCCCCGCCGGGCTGAGCGTTGAGCCATTCCCAATGACGCGGAAGGAGTGTCACTTCGCGCGGAACGACCCCAAGCCTGGGGCGACCCCGCCCACGCGCGGATTGCTCCTGCTCCTCCACGGCCGCCGACACATTCGCCAGCCGCTCCGCGATTTCGGCTTGAGTGCCGCGCAGATCCACCTCAACCAGTTCGCTTGTTGAATCATCGAAGATCAATACCGGCTGGCTCCCGCCGCGATTAAGGACTTTTTTCGCCTCCTGTGCGACTTTCGCCAAAGACCCCGATGCGATTCGCCGGCTGCCGACAAACGCCGTGCAACTGATTTGATCCCGATCCGCCATCGACAAATGCTCCGGTTAGCGATTGCCGAATTATACCCGGATGAAATTAGAGAGTCCAATTTTGATCCGGGTAAAAATAGGGGGGGGTTGGCGAGTAGGGAATCGAGATGGGGAAAGGGGCGTTCGGGTTTTTCGTATTCTTGCTATAAATAGGAATGTCCCCTTTTCTTCATCCGGTATTTATCCAATAAGAAGCAGTGTCCCCCTTTTTCACTCAGACGGCGAAGGCCGGTGGGTTGGCGTGGGTGGAGGACGGAGTTCTGGTGCATCTTGAGGGAACGTGGAGCCGACTCCTGGCTATTTGATGAATGAGCGGCGTTCAGCACCGAATCACTCGATCAACGGGCACGGCTGAAATGTCATCGAAATTATCGAGTACAAGCTCGAAGTAGACGATCTCCCGCAATACCTTGCAGGCCCGTAAGATCAGGGCCGCTTGATCGGCCAATTGTTTCGGCCAAAGGTACTTTGGACGCCCCTTGAGGTCCGTCTTTGCAACCATGACGTAAAGCCCGAGGCTTCGCCCCTGCGACGGGATTGTCGCATGCGTAGCAGGTCGTCTGGATGCAGCCATTCTTGCAATCCGTTCAATCATTTCACGTTTCGCATAGACGGCTAGTGCTTTGTCACACAATGATTTTAGGGTAAATCGCTAGGGCTTTACCCTAATTTTGAAGAGTGACAATGCACTAGTGCGCCCAATAAAGCCTGTAAGGTCGCCTCGAAAAGGCTGGCATCATCTTGCGGCCCCTTCACTTCCAACACAGCACAGGAGCCATCTGGCCTCATAGCGAGTCCGTCGAGTTCCACGAAGTCCGTCTCACCGGATTGCACGAGATTCTTCTTTGAGGATATGCCCAGTTTCAGAACGTGGGCCAGAACAGCAAAATCGGTGTCCACGCCTGCCTTCTCAAGCCCGCCAGTCTTGATGAAGTTCAAGGAGCCGGTCCGGCGGCTGAACTCCAACATTGTCGCCGTCCAACCAGCACCCTTGCAGCGTAAAATTGGCGGGACCTCGTGGTCATCCCAGTGGTTAAACTCAGTCTTGGTCTTAATACAATGGAGCCGCTCAATCCACTTAACGAACGCCCGTTCGAGTCCGTCGGTCTGATTCTGTTCCAGAAGTGGAACAACCTCAGTCTTGAATAGGTCTAACATTCTTGCGGCAACCTTCGGTTGATCCGCCGATGGCTCTGCAATCAGGCAATCTCGGGAGTTCCTACTCTCAATTTCCTTGCGCCAGCAAATTCGATTTTCATGGCCTGTAACCCTTCTGTCGGGTGCTTCCTCACAACGATTGCCTTCGTTGTGCAAGTATTCCTTGATTTGGCTGGTGCTGTAATCTCGAATCTCTGGTCGCTCGAAATCTCGAAGACAGGAGCTTTCGCCCCTGTACACCCAGTGAAGCCAACTCGATGGATAGATTTCCTTGATGTACACGAAGCTGCCCACGTCGCCTCCTGGTCAACACGTCACATCCCACCACTCCCCATCCTTTCGTCGCTGCACGTTCCCAAACAGTTCCTCGAACCGATACGGTTGATTTGAATGGATTGGGACCACCGGCGCACGAGAAAACGCCTGCCGGAGTTTCACCAAATCCTTTGCCGCTGCGTGACCCGATGTGTGGCATTCATCCAGCGGAATGCCGTGCCTTTGCAGCCAGTAGAGCAGCCGTTTGTTCTTCTCATTCTGCAAATACCCCGCCCAGAGCGAGCAGATCAGCCGTGAGCCCTTGAGGCCAAGTTCCTCGACATCCCGCATCATGCTGGGCCTGAACAGCATGACTGAGCGTGACGCCGCAGTGACCAGTTGCTCTGGATAGATGCGGGAAGCCTTGTACGAGGCCGCAAGTTCGAACTCTCGCTTCTCGACGATCTGCGACTTCTGGCTCTTCGGCAAAAACACCTTGATGTCGTTCCATTCTGCTTGGGGAAGCCGCTGGCTGCCGGTGGCTCGCAGGACGTGGGCGGTGTACATGTCGATGACGAACTGACGACCGGCCTTCTTGCAGGCACGGAAGATCGTCACGATACGGTCGATGTTCTGACCAGAACACCAGACCAACGGCATTCCCGGCGTCTCTTTGAACAACTTTACGAATCGATCTTCAAGATCAGCCTCGGTCGGGAAACCTTGGTCTGTGTCTAGCCGTCCGATGGTGGTTCCTTCCATCAGAAGGACATCGACGTGCTTAGGCGGGTCTCGCAGGAGCTTCTCGAACAAGGCCCCTTTTCGACCATGTGCCCGCAGATCACCGGTGTAGAAGAGGCTCGCATCATCGGCTTCAACCGAGATGGCATAGGCGTCGTAGGCCGAGTGATCCACGAGATACGGCGTGATTTTGAAGGGGCCAAGTTCAATGGCGGTGCGGTCTTCGAGATGCCGAACGTTTTCCAGCTTCAACCCGGCCGGTGAGAACACATCGGCAGCAGCGAGAATCGCTTCCGCAGCCTTACCGATCAGGAACAGCGTCTCTTTTGGAAGCCGGTGGGCGAGGCCGTAGTGATCCTGGTGTGGGTGCGAGATCACGACGCCGAGCAAATCGGGCTCGGGTTTTTCAAAACCCTTGACCGGGTGCAGCGGGAATGTTTCTGGATCAACAACGTCGAGAGGCAAGCCAACGTCGAGCACGATCCGCTTTCCCTGCGATTCGATTTCGACGCAGGTGCCTCCGATCTCTTTCGTGCCTCGGTGGATGCAGGCCCTCATCAGATCGTCGAGTCTATCACTTTCTCACATTCCACGTCACGCAGTTCAGCACGCCGCCTTCCATCGCCAACGCCCGGCATTCGAGAGGCTCGATCTTCGCCTTTGGAAATGCTTCTTTCAGGGTCCGAAGAGCGTTGTCGTCCTCGGCCATTCCGAAGATCGGGCAGACGATCAGATTCCCGACGTGAAGAAAATTGATGTAGACGCCGACGGCTGGCGGAATCCCCGGATCGGTTCCCTGTTCGTCGGTCGGGTTATAGGGGAACAGGATCAATTCGAAGCCCTTTCTTCGCAGCCGGTTGTGGAGCCGCTTACCGAAAGCCCGACCCTCACCCAAATACTCGTTCACCAGAAGAGTCTTTTCATCGATGAACCGCACCATGCCGTCTGAGTGACCGATGTCGTCGAACGGCTCTTTCGGGATGACCACAAGGTTTTCGACTTCCAGCGTGCGTCGGAGTCGGTCTCGAAGCCGGGGCCGCTCAATTCCTGGGTTTTCCTTGTAAATCTTGTCGGTCAAGATCGCCGTGTCGTTCCAGCGGACGACATTTCCGCCGTCGATCACGACATGAGATCGGCGGCAGGTTTTCAATTTCAACAGGTCGCAACCGTTCTCCGTGCGATCCTCGGGGTTTTCCCCCAGATAATCGGGGTCGTATTTGAACTGCGCGAAGCGGCCCTGGCCCAATTGGATCGGCATGTAGTCCCTGCACCAGATGTCCTTCGTGGCTCGGATCGTCTTGAGTTGGTCGCCGAGGAGTCGCCTGAACGCCTTGACGACGAGGGGATACTTCTCTTGAAGCAAATCGGAGACGTAAACGGTGTTGGTTTCGTGGTCGGGGATCATTTGTTCGCTTCTGGATGAGCCTGAATTGCGGCCACCGCCCTTGACGACCTATGAGTTACCGTTGAAGGATCGGAAGGTCCAGGAAGTTGATAAGGTGTCATCCATGAATGCCATTCACTTAAGCCCAGTTCCGACGGCCTCAGCCGCGTAATTGAAGTTACAAGCGGGAAAGCGGTCATTCCTATTTTTGAAAAACTATCGAAAAATAGGAATAACCGCCTCTGTAGAAAACGTCGCATTGTCAGCAGCCTTATTCAAGAATCACTGCAGAGAAACGAGGGTTTTCTACAGAGCTCGAATACCCCTTTTCCCCAGTTGCCGTCGAAATTACTTGGCGTTGCGGGGCCGAGCGCATCATTTGCCGGACGCGGTCGGTACCAGGCTGTTGAGATAGGTCTCCAGCATTGTGTAACCCGATGGGTTCACCTTTAGCGCGTCTTTGGAGTCGTGAGGGTTGAGGGCGTGGGCGCGTTCCCAGTCGTCGGGGATGCCGTCGGCGTCGGAGTCTTTTGGGGGTGGGCCGGGTTGGATTTGGGCGAAGCCGCCCATTTCGGCGGGGTCGGCGACGACTGAGCCGCGGAGGCCGAGGGAGGTGAGGTCGTCGATGAGGCGGGTGTCGACGGGGTCGCGGTGGAGGGAGCAGCCGGCGGAGGCGGCGATTTTGTGATACGCCTGGTCGGCGGTGTCGATGGCGGGTGGGAGAGGGGACCACGGCTTTTCGGTGATCGTGGCGCCGCGGAAATCGGAGCCGGTGAGCGGGCGGCCGGCGAGCTTGCCGGTTTTGTTGGCGGCCAGGAGATTGCCCGACTGGTAGACCTGGTCGGTGGCGGCAAATTCGCCGGCGAAGGTGTCCGAGGATGAGGGTCCTTTGATGAAATAGTTGCCCACGACGTCGACGCTATGCACGCCGGCCGAGTGGCCGCCGACAAAGCCCACTTTGCCCCAGTTGTAGATGACGTTGTTGAGGAACTGAACTTTTCCCTTACTCTTGGGATTGCGGCTCTGGTTGCTGATCCACAGGTTGTGGCTGAAGGTGACGTTGTCGCTCTGGCACAGGCAGCCGAACCGTTGCGGGGCGACGCCGGGACCGATGATGCAGAATTGGAGGGTGACGTCAGTGGCGTCGGTCATGTCCACGGTGTCCCAGCGTCCCCACTGGATGGAGACGTGATCGAGGATGATGCGGTGGGCATCGTGCATTCCGACGGCGCTTTTCTTGTCCTCTTTGGCGGCGAGCCCCTGGCGGAAGCGGATGTAGCGGCAGATGACGTTGGTCGACCCGCTGAACGACACCTCGTGCCCGCGGGTGCCGATGCCTTGGCCGGGCGCGGTTTGGCCGGCGAGGGTCAGGTCGCCGGGGATGGACAGGATGCTTTTGAGTTCCACGTACCCGCCGACGTCGAATACGACGGTGCGGTGCCCGTGACTCACGGCCTCGCGAAGGGAGCCTGGGCCGGCGTCGTTCAGGTTGGTGACGTGGACGATTTGGCCTCCGCGCCCGCCGGTGGCGATTGCGCCGAAGCCCTCAGCGCCGGGAAAAGCCGGGGGATCGGCGCGGAGGGGCGTGGTGAGCAGGGATAGAAGGACGAGCGGAAGGCAGCGGGTCATGCCGCTGAATTTACCGGCGAGAGAGGGGTGTTGGCGAGGGAATTGTTCTGAGGGCGGAAAAGGGGCCGGATCGATTCTGCACGTCTTTTCCATAATCGGGAATATTCGGCTTGTTCCCTTTTTGTTTCCCCTGCGTCCGATAATTCAGGGTTGTCCCGTTATCTGCGTCCAGGGTTGTCCCGTTATCTGCGTCCGATAATTCAGGGTTGTCCCGTTATCTGCGTCCGTTATCTGCGTCCGTTATCTGCGTCTGGGTCGATACCACAGCGTTTTCGAAATAACTTGCCGGTTGATTCAGGGATCTGTAACCCAGTTTAGTTCGGCTTCCCGCGCGCCTGACAGGAGCACACGGACTGCCACCACGAGCATCACGATCATCGTGAGGGGAAATGCTATGTCCAGGAGGAGCGATGACAATGGCTCGAAGAGTCGGTTGAGATTCAGGAGCCAGACGACAAGGCCCGCTGCCGTTGGCCAAAGAGGCACTTGAGACACCCGCCGTAAAAATCGCGAGCTGCTTCGCCTTCCGATGTGAAGGGCATACGTGCACACCAATATGCTGATGACCAGGGGAATCCACGGGCCGCGCATTGCACGCAAAAGAAAATACCAGAGGAGGGGGAACGGCAAAAAGCCGTGTCGCACGAGCGCATTAAGCAACCCGAAAGCGATCAGCAGGATTCCCGCGGCCAGTGTGATTCCGCGTACCGCTCTTGACCTGTCGGGGTGACGTCGTTCGCCTTTGGCCAAAACGCAAAGGGCCACGCCGCAGAAAATCGGATCCGCTTCACCGGCATATTTGTCGATCCACTCTAAAAACCGGTAGGTCAAATCGCCCAATTGGTAATAGTCCTCGAAGGCCCCATAACTCACCCAGTTCGAGACAGCGCTCAGCATCCTGCACACCAGCCCGAAGGCCAAAACGCACAATGCCAGAGCCCCGACTCTTTGCCAACGTGGGTTGCTCCACTCCAAACCGGAATTGCCGGCAAGACTAATTCGCACAGCCAGGCCGCACTCCGGGCAGTTTCTTGCGCCGGCGATGCGCAGCAAGCTGTAGCCGCAACGCAAGCATGGCTTGAGCCGCGCCTGCTTGTCGGAAACCACGATGACGCCTCCCGTGCCCATGCCTATTCCTACGCTTGGCGGAATAAAACGCCGGATCCCACATTAGCATTGTTTATCGTCGCGCTAAGACGACGGACCATATGAGTAGGTTATTGGTGCAGAAGAATCACGAAGATTTGTTTTAGAGCTGACGCTGGGATTTGCCTGTGTGAATGCTTCACATGTTGCATTGGACCTGGATAGAAGAAGATATGGGGAGATAGGACTGACGTGTAATTTACGTACGTGACAGCTTCAAATTTTGGAGTACCAAAATTGCGCTGTTCACGGTGGTATTTGGGCTCCCTTGGGTTTTGAGGCAGAAGACAATATGGGATCGCTGCGCGATGCGGTGAAGGGGTGGGGGCGGGTTTTGGGATTGAGTTCCGCGTGTTTGGCCGCTGCGCTGCATCCTGCTGCGCGGGATCAACGGTCACGCCGCGGGCGGGAAGGATTGCTTTGTCGGGAGAGGTGCTTGCCTTGCCCGCGTCATGGCCATTGCTGCCGCTGCGCGACGGACGCAGCTTCGCTTGGGGGATGGGTCTTTGCCGTTCCCCTTTCGCCCTCTGTAGGCGAAGGGCGAAAGGGGAACTTCAATGTTGGGGGGCCATGTGGAAGGTGAGGTGGCTGAGGCTGTGCGGTGGGGCTGGGGGTCTGCCGTTTTGTGCGTCGGCGGCGAGTCTGCACCCGGCCCTTCGTTTCTTTTTGACCCTGCATTGAAAGTGGGTTGCGAGGAAATGGTACGACCCGATCAACGCTACACGTTGCGGGGCGGTGCGACGATCAAGTGCGGCATGAAGCGAGCATTATCGGCGGGACGGTAAACAGTTACTAATTCAGGGTTGTCCCGTTATCTGCGTCCGTTATCTGCGTCCCGTTATTTGCGTCATAATTCAGGGTTGTCCCGTTATTTGCGTCTCGGAATCACAAAGATACGGTGTTCAAGTTCACGGTGAAAATGCAGGGCGACACGATGAAAGGGAAATTCGTTGTTGTGGCCAACAATGCGGCCGCACAGGCATTTGAGGCGAAGAAGGATTGAAGCCGGGAGGGGAGTCGAACTGGGGGGCAGGGTCCACTCAGGTTCGCGGCGGGACGACTTCGCGTGCGACGGGGTCGCGCTGGGGGCGGCTGACCATGCGGGGCGGAATGGGGTTTCGCTGCACCGGGGGGGATTCGTGGGCGTAGCTGGTCACCAGTTGTGCGGACAGGCGACGATTTCCTTCTAAAGGCGGCTTGCCGATGATGTGTGCGACTTGGTTGACTTCGGTGTATTTGGCGGCGAGGCGACCTTCGAGGTCTTCAAGCTGGGCTTCGAGCGACTGACATTCCTTCACGAGGCCGCTGTAGATGGTCTCGCCCTGTGCAAGCCATTGCTGCACGATTTTGCCCGAAGAATTCTCGGGAATGGAAGGAAGGCTGCTCATATTTTGATTCTACTCCGCGTTTGCCTCCCGAGCACCCATTCTATCATTTCGGCAATGGGGTGGACAGAAATGTAAAGATAACATCTTGATCGCCGATTCGGAAATATTTATCAATCTGTTGCGTGGCATTGGACTTTGGCAGCACAGGTCTAAACGACGGAATATCGGACGTTTGCCCGGGGTTCAACGGTCGGATCGCAGGTCCAGCTGTTCTTGTGAGCCAACAGAGAAAAGAGGTGGACCTGCGGTCCGACCGCTAATCATGGATGGCAGCGCCGATCGTCAAACGATCCGGTCGAGCAACGGTTCGCCGCGCTCGAATCGTTTCAGGTTATCCAGAAAATGGCGGGCGAGGCGGTGGAACTCTTCCTCGTGGCCGCCGGCGGTGTGGGGGGTGATCCAGCAGTGGGGGAGGCGCCACAGCAGGCTGTCGGGGG
>DAIRGS010000217.1:10187-12068 GCA_036794395.1 Tepidisphaeraceae bacterium
CCGGCGATGCGGTGGGTTTCCAGGACGGTGCGGAGGGCGATTTTGTCTACGGTTGAGCCGCGGCCGATGTTGTAGAAATAGGCCGTTGGTTTCATCGCTCCGAAATGGTCGGCGTTGAACATGCCTTCGGTTTCGGCGTTGGCCGGGAGGACATTCAGCACGTGATCGGCCTGGGGAAGCAGTTCGGCGAGTTGGGTATATGAGAACGTTCGGACCGGTTCATCGCCACGGACCTCGCGGCGAATGGCCATGATGTTTATCTTGAACGGAGCGAGCAATTCCACCAGCCGGCGAGCGATGGCGCCGAAGCCCAGGATCAAAACTGTTTGGGACTCCATCAATCGAGATTGCCGGCGGTGATCGGCCGAGTGCCACGATTGCGAGGTTATTTGATCAGCTTCGCAATGCGGTAACCGCCGGCAAACCGCCATCAGCATTGCCATGATGTGCTCGGCGCAAGGTTCGTCGTAAACCATCGAACTGTTGGTCAGAACCGAGCCGCGATTCTTCATGCTCGTGCGAAATTTCTCGGTATCGTAGCGGGTGTAGCCCGCGGTCGTGAGGTGGGTCCAGCGGACGTTGGGCAAATCGATGATCTGGTCGGGGTCGGGTTGGCCCATGGCGATGTCGGCTTGGGCCAGGCGCGGATCAATCTGTCCGGCGGCGAGGTTTGAGGCATTGAGCGTGGGGGCGAGTAACAGGCGATGCGGCGTCACTGCGGCCTGCAATTCGGCCATCGCGGGTTCCGAGAGTTTGGCGTTGCACCAGATCGTCAGCGGGCTGCTCATGGGGGCGTCCTTTTTGATCCTTCTTGACTTACCGGTCGTGCGGAGAACGGCTGCTGCCGTTGAAGTAACGGATTTTAAGCCGGGCGTCGATATGTGAGTTTTTAGCGCGGGATTTGGGGAAGGTTTGCAGAACCCTCGAACGTATCACTCTTATGGGAAAGTTTGGCGGGTTCGCGGAAGGATTGCCACTGACGCAATGAATCGGAGTGGCGTCGAAACGGGCAGTGAAAAGGGCCCGCTTCCAACCCCTCGGTGCGGGCTGATGAAAACATGCTGTTTTTGACCTCCTTGCGAGGTGGCGTTTTGTTGCACTCATAAGGATTCAAGATGAGCAATTCGTGAAAGGAACGGTGCTTGGACTTCCCCCTCACCCCATCCCTCTCCCGGGGGGAGAGGGGGCAAGAGGGCGCTGATTCGAAGTTGGGGGTCGTGACAAGCGGCGTGCCGAGGGCGGGAAAAAGAGCGGGCCGGGGCGTAGTGAAAGTGGATAAGGAGGGGCTGTTGAATTTTGACTCACTGTCGGATGCGGGAAGGGTTTAAAGCGGAATTGACATCGTTCGGGCGTCACCTATACTGTTTCCCCTTCTACGCCCCCGGTCTGAACGGTTCGTCTGGGGTGAGGCGGAAGACACGTATCGCTGGCATAGCTCAGTGGTAGAGCGCCACCTTGGTAAGGTGGAGGTCCAGGGTTCAAGCCCCTGTGCCAGCTGGTGACGAGAGCTGGCGATTTTGCGAGTTGTCAGCCGGAAAATTTGAATTCGATTCGGAGGTTTCGACATGGCTAAGGGAGTATTTGAACGCACCAAGCCGCACGTAAACGTCGGCACCATTGGGCACATCGACCACGGCAAGACGACTTTGACGGCCGCGCTGTCAGCCCGTTCGGCGACGAAGTTTACTTCGGTCACCGCCAAGGGTTACAAGGACATTGCCAAGGGTGGTACCGAGCGCGACGCGACGAAGACCGTCACGATCGCCGCGGCGCACGTGGAATATGAGTCGGATAAGCGGCACTACGCCCACGTCGACTGTCCGGGCCACGCCGACTACATCAAGAACATGATCACCGGCGCCGCCCAGATGGACGGCGCGA
>DAIRGS010000218.1:0-12035 GCA_036794395.1 Tepidisphaeraceae bacterium
AAGTCATTGGTCTAAACATGACTGCGCCTCTTCTCTACTCGACGTTAAATCTTTTCGTATTGCCATGGACAGGTCACCGGCGGCTTCATTTGTGGACGTGGCTTTTCTCCGCAGGCTTCGGCACAGAAAGCATCCCAATTACTTCCTGAACAATCCTCTGTGGCTCGCTCAATCTTCCCGGCCCCTTGCGGGGCGCAAATGCCCAAGCTGATCAGCTCCTGCAAATGTATCAACGCCGCGGCTTCGAGTTCATCTTAATCAGCACCGACGACATCGCCAAAACCGATCGAGCGCTCGGACTCCTAAAAGATAAACACGTCGCCGCCCCCAACTACATCTTCAACTTCGACGACCACGACGCCCAGGCCGAGGCATTAGACAAGGCCTGGCCAGGCCCACTTCCCCACACTCTCGTCATCGCCCCCGGCGGCAAAGTCCTCTATCGGCACACCGGCGAGCTCGATATTTTGGAATTGAAACGGACAATCGTAGGATATTTGGGCCGGACGTATTGAGCGATGGCCGATGTGGTTGCGAACCATCTAACAAGGCGCGACATGAGCTTGCGAAGCAAAATCCGGTCAGGCGTCGAAGTTGCTGTCTTCACGCGGATTGACCGGAGGCACTTGGAAGACGCCTGCAAGTTGTGCAAGGATGATCCGAAGAAAGCGATTACCTTTCGGTCTCGCATAGCGTGGGCCTCAGCAGAGGACGCGCTTGGGGTGCGCACGCCGCGAGCCATATACATCGCCCCAATTGATGGCAATGGTGTCGTCGAATACGAGGCCGATCTTTTTGACGTCGAGCCGAATGCGAAGCGCGGGAACCTGCGAACCGAGAAGCTATTTGGCTTCGTGCTCGAACACCTCAAGAAAGAGGAATGGACCGACCCTTGTACTCTGTACGTCATACGAAACTGTCGGCAACTCCCTCATTCATTCCACATGACTGAGCTGCTCAAACTTTCGGACGGCAAGCCGATAAGCATCGACTACGCCCGCGCCTATAGTGTCGTGTATCCCCACAACCGTCGTTAGCTTACGGCTTTCGGAGTGCTTTCGCCGGATCGAACAGTTGCCAGGAGGCAGGCAAGGAACATGGAGGCTCCCACCGGAACCCTCGAATACCTGAGGGCATTTCCCAACACACCCGCTGGACTCGTGATGTTCAATACACGGTTGAATTTCTCAGACTCGCGCTCGGAGACCATCAATGCCAGATCTATCGAAGGGAATGACCGACCAGAAGCTTTCGGAGATATTCGGCTGGCTCAATCGCGGCGAACTCGCGCTTCCAGAATTGCAACGGCCCAGCGTGTGGGGCGGTGCAAAGATACCGCGCCTGTTAGAGTCTGTTTATCACGATTATCCATTTGGCGTCATGCTGATTTGGACGCCCGAGCCCGGAAGTCAGATTGTTTGCCGGGATTTCGAGTTCGAGGAGGAGCGGAACAATGGCGCGCCGCGCGCGGCGAAGCATTACCTGATTGACGGTCAGCAACGTCTCACGTCCTTCTACCGATCGCTCCATGAAGGCGGGAATTCTCCGCGAGACTGGACGGTTCACGTCGCGTTTAACGTGAGAGACGAGGAGTTCTCGCTCATCGACGGCAAGATAAAGAGCAAGCTTGCCAATCCAAGGGAGCACGGTTGGTATCGTTTGCGCACGCTCTTAAAGACGGAATCGGACGATCTTGCCCGGCTGCGAAGGGAACAGAATCAGATCGATCTCCCCGACGAGCAGTTCCAGGCGATGTTCGGGAAGGACGGACGGCTATGGAGGCTTTTGCCGCGGAATATCTCGATCGGATTGTACAACATTCATGAGCGAAGCTATGGCGAAGTCGTGGAAATCTTCGAGCGAATCAACCAGGGAACGCCGGTTAAGGAAAGTCAGATCATTTTGGGCAAGCTTTCCGAATGTGATCCGGGCATCGTCGCGAAGGTTGAAGGCTACCTTGCAGAATCCAGGGTAAAGCATGGCCGCGATTTTGACTTGGATTTCTTTATGGCGAATCTTGCGGTGGTCGCAGGTGACTCCGCCGAGCTGGGGCCGCTTCCAAGTTACTATGAGTGCGCAGAGACAGAGGACGCCGAAAAGATGCGATCGGCACTTCAAGCAGACGTTGAACGGACGAAACAGGCGATCAACCGTGCCCTGAGCTTCATGGATGAGCGCCTGAAGATCGACACGATGAAATACGTTCGGTCCCCACGGTTGATGACGTGCCTCGTTTATCTACTCGAAAGGTTCAAAAGCTGCAGAGAGGACGAGGACAGGATAGAGAGTCACCAAGCGGCATATTGGGTAGCGCAGTCACTTTTGATCCGCTATCACGGTGACCAGAGACGGTTCAAACAGGATATCGCTGCGATTCGGAATGACGACATGCCGCCACTCGACGAATTCAGGAAAAATTTGCGTCGACAGTCCGTGAAGGCGCAGCTCAATAGCGCGTTCAAGCAACTCGACGACATGGAGACCCCGATCTTGCGAGGCGATACACTGTTCAGCTTCGTCTATGCCCTGTTGCGCTGGAAAGGCGCTGTGTCATTTCCATCAATGCGGCCAATCCGGGCGATCCGCGTGGACGAAAGCGCTGATGACGACGAAGCGGAATCGGACCACCAATCGAGAGCCGAGGCTATATTGCACGAGCATCACATTTACCCGGCCGCCCGACTCCGGAATGAACTCGATGTCTCCGACGACGATTGGTTCGACAAGCCTTGGATCAACGACATCGCAAATATCACGTTTATTCTTGGCGAGGATAACTTCGGCCTTGGAGATTCGGCAATCGAATACTTGGACGACATTGACGGCGGCACGCGAGCCCAACACATGATTGGATCGAAGCGATATAAAACGGGCGAGTACAAAGGCTTCTTGACCGACCGTCGGAAGATGATCAAGGAGGCCTTAAAGAAGTATCTCGATTCTCTTGCAGAAAAAGCGGGCTTATAGCGGCTTCACCCGCTGTGTTTCGTTACTTGCGGCGCCGAACTGGCCGACAATCTCCAAAACGGCGTCAGCCAGCCACTCGGCTGGAACGTCGCGGCCGTCGTTGAACTGAAGGGGCGGAAGCACCTCGAATCGCCGCTATCTGCTGGGCATAACTGGCCTTCCCCTTCACCGTGAAGGCGATATTCTCCTCCGCCAACGCTTCCAAAGCCGCCTCGGGGATGAGATGTTCCCCGCTCTTGAGAACACGCCCCGAAAACCGCCCCAGGAGAAACCCAAGGGCTCGGCGCTCTGTTGCTCGATCTTGAAAGGTTACGATTACCATAAGGTCATTATATCATATCGCATTGATCGGGCAGCCCAAAACTGGGCTGATAAGCCTGTTGATTCGAGCAGCGAAGAAAGAGTATCAGCCGCAGATGGCGCAGATGGCCGCAGATAAAGACAAGAAAATCATGGATCGCCTACTTGCAAGCGCGATTTCGGATGGTCGTTTGACCTTGCATTCTTCTTCATCTGCGGCCATCTGCGCCATCTGCGCCTAAATCTCTTCGTATTGTCGCGAGCAGAGAACTCGCGAGTTGATCCGATTCATCCGCGGCTTCATTTTTGGACGTGGTTTTTCTCGGCCGGCTTCGGCGCAGCGAGCATCCCAATCACTTCCTGAACAATCTTCTGCGGCTCGCTCATCCTTCCCGGCCCGACGTTCCGGCAGGCGAGCCAGCCGTCTTCGGGGCCGACGAAGGCGTAGCCGATCGATTTCAGTTTGGCGACGTTTTCCTGGGCGATTGGATGGGCCCACATTCTGTTGTTCATCGCCGGGGCGAAAACGACGGGGCACGCGGCGGCGCAGATCATCAGGCTGACCAGGTCATCGGTTAATCCATGGGCGGCTTTGGCGATGATGTTGCTGGTCGCCGGGGCGACGAGCATCAGGTCGGCGCGCTCGGTCAGGGAGATGTGCTGGGGATCGGAGGATTCGATGAGGTCGAACGTGCCGGTTCTCACGGGCCGGCCCGACAGCGCCTCAAACGTCAGCGGGGTGATGAACTTCCGCGCCTCGGCAGTCATGCACACCGTCACGCCGGCCCCGGCTTGCACCAGCTTGCTCACCACGTCCGCGACCTTGTAAGCCGCGATCCCGCCGCACACGGCGACGATGATCTCGCGGCCGGTCAAAGGAGGGTTCGGGGTGGCGAGTGCATCGGACATGGCAATTATCCTTCGTGGGCGGGCGTGCTCTGGCCAAGGCCGACGATTGCCTCTCCGAACGCCCGGAGCGAACGGTCATAGCTGGTGCGCTTCAAGCTGCGCGGCGCGGGAAGAAATGAAGTATCAAGTTCGAGAGCGACACCTAAGTCGCGAATGAGTAGCGGTAGGCGTTCGTAGGCCGCGACGAGTCGTCCGTATGCTGTGCGCGCCGATGTGGGCGTCGTGAGATATGATGCGTTGACTTGCGTGTAACAATCTCGCAATTCAGCAGTCATGTCGATCAATGCGGCCAACGAAGCTTGAACGATCTCTGGCGCGCCACCATCGGCTTTGAGCACTTCGCGAACGACAATCAGGCAAGACCGCCAGACTTCATAGTGTTCGAGAATGATGACGCGTGGGTCTGGCGAAGGCAGTTCGCCAAGACAGTACAGTGGGAGCGTTGCAAGTGCGCCAAAGGCGTCGCCGGTCATGCGGGCGAGCGATACCTCAAGTGCGGTTCTATCTGCCGGAGAAAGTGTCGTTGCCTGTTGCACAACTCAGCATCCCATTAGCCTGTCCAATATGGCGGCAATACAAACATCTCATCGAAGTGTCTGGACAGCGGACGTCACCTGTCATTCGCCCTCACCCCAGCCCTCTCCCGGAGGGAGAGGGGGCAGGAGGGAAACCTACGCCTTCCTATTACGTTTTACGTCTTCACGTTTTACGCAGTCACGTTTCACGCGCCCGTTCAGGTCAACCATCGCTTACTTGGTCCCCGGCGGATTCAATCCACTGGCCTCGTAGTCGATGGCAATTTTGTCCTGTAGGACTTCCTGGACGACGACTTCGAGGTCGGTCATGTTGCCGCGTTCGACCAAAGGGCGTGCGCCGTCCATGAGTTCGAGCATGCGTTTCTGGATCAGTGCGGTGAGTTTGAACCGGCCGCCGACCTTGTGCACGATTTCGTCGCTCTTAAGTGCTTCGATCATTGTTCTAAAGTGCTCCTGTCTTCTTGTTTGAAATCAGCTTGCGAATCTCTGCTACCGCTCGATCCAGATCGTCGTTAATCACCATGTGATCAAACGCCCGGCTGCCCTTGGCCATGTGAATTTCGCGCTTCGCGGCCCTGAACCGCCGGGTGATATCCGCCGCGTCGTCACGGGCTCGACCCTTGAGGCGCTCCAATAGTGTAGGCTCGTCGGGCGGCAGAATGAAAATCATAAGGGCATCGGGGTACGAATACCGCACCTGCAACGCCCCTTGGACGTCAATATCCAGCAAAACGTCTTTGCCCGCCGAAAGGTCGTTTAATGTGGGGTTTTTGGGGGTTCCGTAGTAGTTATCGTAGACCTGCGCGTATTCGAGAAACTGGTCGGCATCGAGCTTTTTGAAGAATTCGGCCACAGTCACATAGATGTATTTTTTGCCCTTATCATCGCCGGGCCGTTCACCGCGAGTGGTCGTGCTGACGCAATAGCTCAGGCCGGGATCCTTCTCCAGATACCGGCCAATGGTGCTCTTGCCCACCGCCGAGGGACCGGCGAGGACGATCAGTTGGCCCGGATGGGAGGAAGTCTTACGCATCAATGAGTAACGCGAATTTCGAATTTCAGATTTTAAATTTCAGATTTCAGATTTCAGATTTTAGATTTCAGATTTTAGATTTCAGATTTTAGATTTCAGATTCTTGATTTCGGATTTCAGAGGACCAACGACCAGCGACAAATGAATGTCATTCGACGTTCTGAACCTGTTCCTTTAGCCGGTCGATCGAGCCTTTGATCTCGACAATGTGTTTGGCAATTGTGGCATCGTTGGCTTTGGAGGCGATGGTGTTGGCTTCGCGAAGCATTTCCTGGGCGATGAAGTCGAGCTTGCGGCCGGCGTGTTCGCCGGTGCGGCAGGATTCCTCGAAAGACTCCAGGTGCGTGGTCAGCCGCTGAATCTCCTCTGACACATCCGCCCGTTCGGCAAACACCGCCACTTCGCGAATCAGATCGTTCTGGTTGAGCTGCAACTCGGCTTTGGCCATGAGCTGATTGACGCGCTGACTCAATCGTTTGTGATAGTCGTCGATCACGAACGGCGCGCGGGCTTCGATTTCCTTCAGGCTCGTGGAAATCACCTTTACGTGCTTCATCAAGTCCAGGAACAGCGCTTCGCCCTCGCGGCGGCGCATCGCGTCCAGCTTGACGATGGCGAGCTTGGCCAGGTCGCGAATGACCGGGCCGTGCCGGGCGATTTCGTCGGTCTCATCCCGCGGCTCCTGGCAGACGCCGGGCAACTGGACCAACGCGGCCAGATCGATCTGCACCATGCGATCGATGCCCTTCACCTGCTGAAGTTGCTCAAGGTAGGACTTGAGCGCATGCGTGTTGATGTGATACGCGGCTTCGGCGCTGTCGGAACGGGTCTTCAAAATGAAGGTAATCGATCCACGCCCCAGCGCTTCGCGAAGCATGGATTCGAGTTCGGGCTCGAGGCCGCTCACGTTGTCGGGAAGTTTGATTGTGGATTTGAAGAACCGGTTATTCAGTGACCGAAGTTCAATGGAATAGTGCGTGCCGCCGCTCTCTCGAGTGGCGTCGCCGAAACCGGTCATGCTTACGATCATACGTGAAAGTTGTGAGTAGTTAGTTGCGAGTAGTTAGTTGCGAGTAGTTAGTTGCGAGTAGTTAGTTGCGAGTTGCGAGTTGAATTTCGCGAAAGGCGTTTTTATTTACCACTGACCGGAGCCGGGATCTGGACCATGGGGGCGTTTGCAATGGCGGCATTCTGATTTTCCTGACGGCGGTTGGCCACAAGATTGAGGCCGATCGCCAGGAGCATAAAGACGCCGAAGATGACGCTGGTTCCCCAGGTGAGCATGTCGCCGGTCTTGGCGCCGAAAGCGCTACTGCCGCCGCCCCCCCCGCCGAAGGCGCTGCTCAGGCCACCGCCGCGGCCCTTCTGGATCAGGACCAGAAGAATGAGGATCAGCGCGGTGAGCATGAAAAAGACATAAAGCGTCCAAAATGAGAAAGTCAGCATAAAACGGCTCCGCGAAACACTGTCCGAACCAAAGTGCGAAACGACCGATTCTAAACCGCGGCGTTGGCAATTGCCAGAAAGCTGTCGGGCTTGAGGGATGCTCCGCCGATCAGGCCGCCATCGACGTCGGGCTGATTCAGCAGGCCCTTGGCGTTATCGGGCTTCATGCTGCCGCCGTACTGGATGCGAACGCGATCGGCAAAATCCTTGTTCCAGCGCTTGGCCAAAGCCTGACGGATAAACGCGTGAACTTCCTGGGCCTGCTCATCGGTGGCATTCCGGCCGGTGCCAATCGCCCAGACCGGCTCATAGGCGATGACGACCCGCTGGGCGTCCTGAAGATCGGTGCCAAGCTCTTCGAGCTGGGCTTGAACTACTTGCAGGGTCTTGTTGGTATCGCGTTCCTCGAGCTTTTCACCGACGCAGTGGATGACGGTCAGTCCGGCCGCATAAACCGCAGCGGCTTTTCGGGCAACCAATGCGGGCGGTTCCATCAGCACGTGGCGGCGTTCAGAGTGGCCGGTCAGGACAAACTTTACGCCAACGTCTTTGAGCATCTCGACGGAGATTTCGCCGGTGAAAGCGCCGCTCTTTTCATAAAACGCGTCCTGCGCCCCAAGTAATACGCTTGAGCCGGCAATCGCTTGCGAAACCACATCCAGATACACGAACGGCGGAGCAACGCCCACCTCAACGCCCGACTTGGGCGCACCTTTGGCGATTCCCTTGGCCAGCTCAATGGCGCTGGCCTTGGTCGAGTTCATTTTCCAGTTACCGGCTACGTATGGGATGCGTGGCATGTGTGAATTCCAAAGATGTATTTGCGACGAAGAAAAGAGTTAACCACAGAGGACACAGAGGACACAGAGGACACAGAGGAAATCACGGAGAAGAGATTTAGCCGCAGATGGCGCAGATGGCCGCAGATAAAGACAAAGACCCGAGTTCATCTGCGTAAATCTGTGCAATCTGTGGATCATTCCTCTACATTCTTCTTCTCGGTGATTTCCGCTGTGGTCTCTGTGACCTCTGTGATTAGTCCGTTTTAAGCTGAAGCGAGTTCGCCGATGTCGGCGAATTCTTTTTTGGTTACTGCCGCGATTTGGCGGAGTTGGACCATGAGTTCTTTGAAGGTTTCGGGGAGGAGCGCCTGCGGGCCGTCACATTGGGCTTCGGCGGGGCGATGATGGACCTCGACGATGATGCCGTGCGCGCCCGCGGCCATGCCCGCGAGGGCGAGCGCGGGAACGTAATCTCGTTTTCCCGCGGCATGGCTTGGGTCGACGATGATCGGCAGGTGCGTCAGTTGGCGGGCGACGGGAATCGAGGTGATGTCGAGCGAATAGCGGATTGAGTCTTCGAAGGTCTTGATGCCGCGTTCGCAGAGAACGACGCCGCGATTGCCCTGGCTGAGGACATATTCCGCTGACAGCAGCCAGTCTTTCACGGTGGCGGCCAAACCGCGCTTGAGCAAAACCGGCTTGCGGGTTTTGCCGACTTCGCGGAGCAGATCGAAATTCTGCATATTGCGAGCGCCGATCTGGAACATGTCGGTGTAGCGCTCGACCAGTTCGACCTGGCGCGTGTCCATGACCTCGCTACAGATGGGCATGCCCAGCGAGTCGCCGGCTTCGCGGTGCCATTTGAGGGCTTCCTCGCCGTGGCCCTGGAATGAGTAAGGGCTTGTACGGGGCTTGAAGGCACCGCCGCGGAGAATGGTTGCGCCGCCATCGCGCACGTGGCGCGAGATGATGTCGAGCATCTGGCGGTTTTCGATGGTGCACGGGCCGGAGATGCAGACGGCGTGCTTGCCGCCGATCTTGACCTTTGGAACCGATCCGCCGCCCACTTCGACGATGCTGTCATCCTCATGGAACTCGCGGCTGGCCAGTTTGTACGGCTTCATGATGGGGACGACTTTTTCGACGCCGTCGAGGCTTGTGAGGTGGTTTTGGTCGAGCGTGACTTCATCGCCGACCGCGCCGATGACGGTGCGAAACTTGCCTTTGGAGAGGTGCGGCTGGCCGCCCATCTTGACGATTTCCTGACTCACGCGCTCGATCGCCTCGGCCGACGCGTTGGGGTCCATGACAATAATCACTACACCTGCTCCTTACATATTGGAATCAATACGATTCGTTCGCGGCACGCCGGGATGGCGGCGGGGGAAACGAGGGAATTTAGTGGCATGAGCGCAGTGGTTCAAGGGACAGGTTGGGTTGGGCGGCAGTTGAGGGCTTTGGAATGTGACAGATGGGACGAAATGTGACAGATTCACCTGGGTTGGCGATTTTCTCGGGTTGTTGACCGTAAGTATCTATTATGCAATAGTTTACGACGCGTGACATTTCTGGGTCGAGCTTGCCAAGTTGGATGTAAATTATTATCTAATAGCTGGTTACGTTCATGTGACACAAGGTGGGACAGTGATGAAGATCAAAAAAATGATTCGCCGGGAGATTGGGAAGAAGAAGGCATCTCGGCCGCAGGATATGTTGATTGCGGGGCTGCTGCTGCGGCATTTCGGGCGGTTGACGGCGGAGGACTTGAGCATTGCCGAGCGGGTGTTTCCGTTTCGGGTGCGGGCGGACCTTCAGAAGGCGGTGGAGCGCGTGCTGGGAGATGGGGAGGTGAAGGTGCGGCGGTTTTGTGGGGTGCATCAGCCGCACTCTTGGGAGGGGATTGAGTTTTCGGTGTTGATGGTGCAGGCGAATCATCAGCCGCCGGTGGCGGTGCCTGCGCAGTACGAGGAGGTGGATATCGGGGAGGAGGCCCCGATTCGGTGCCTGAAGGTGGGATTGTGGCTGCTGGAGGGGCACGGGGCGCGGTACGCGGTGTTGCTCTCACCGGCGATGAAGCATGGGCAAAGCATTGGTGTGCGGTTTCAGATTGCGGCGCCCAATGACGCGCGGGGGGTGCGAATCACCGAACAATTTTTCAGGTCGCTGGAGACGGCGGTGAATGATTGCCGGTCTTATCGGGGGAAGATTCTGTCCTTGGAAGAGGGTCGGAATTATTCGGGGCAAGCGACGGGAATCAAGGTGCATCGGCTGCGGACCGTGGCGCGCGACCAGGTGATTTTGCCGGACAAGACGCTGGCGCTGCTGGAGCGGAACGTGATTCAGTTCGTGCAGAATCGCGGAAAGCTGTCGGCGCTGGGGCAGGCGACGAAGAAGGGGATTTTGTTTTACGGGCCGCCGGGCACGGGTAAGTCACATACGATTCATTTTCTGGCCGGGGCGCTGACGGGCCACACGATGCTGCTGATCACGGCAGAGCAGGTGGGACTGCTGGCCGAATACATGGCGCTGGCCCGGCTGCTTCAGCCGAGCGTGGTGGTGATTGAGGATGTGGATTTGATCGCGCGCGATCGCGAATCCATGAACAGCCCGTGTGCCGAGGCGACTCTGAACCTGCTGCTCAACGAGATGGATGGCTTGAAGGAAGCGGCGGATATTCTGTTCATCCTGACGACCAACCGGCCGCAGGCGCTTGAAGCAGCGCTGGCGTCGCGGCCTGGACGGGTTGATCAGGCGATTGAGTTTCCGCTGCCGGATGATGCGGGGCGGGAAAAGCTCGTGCGGCTGTACGGACGTGGGGCGGAACTCAGCGACGAAGTGGTCCGGCTGATCGTGGGTCGGACGGAGAAAGTGAGTGCGGCATTTATCAAGGAACTGATCCGGCGGTCGGTGCAGTTTCAAATCGAACGCGCGGGGGCGGAGCGGATTGAGACTGTCGATGTGGAGAATGCGCTGGATGAGATGTTGTTCAGCGGCGGGTCGCTGAATGTGAAGTTGCTGGGGGGGACGTGACGGCGGAACAGTAATGCGTCGTCAGTTTGATGTATCCGGATTTATGGGTTGCATGGCCTTTGATTACACGGGGGTTCCGCACTCCGGACATCGATCTTTCGATGCGCGCAAATCGTAACCGCAGACAGTACAAGTATCGGCGCGGTGGATTCGGCGCGTCAGTTCCAGCAGCCGCAGGCAGCACCAGAAGATTGGGGGAATCGAGCACAGCGCTGCGACAAAGCAGGCGGGAAGTCCGCCGAAATGCATTATGGCGGGAGAGTCCCAGTAGTTTCCATGCGCAAGGCTGTCTGTCCAAAGGTAAAAAGCCCACACGCCCACCACCACTGAAAGGGCGGCTGTCAGCGAGAAGAGGTGGCGGAGCACGCCCGTATACTACCTGATCGGCCATTCCCTGCACGTGCTCAGTGAGACCAGCAGCCATCGCGGGCGCGACGCGGAGAGCTTCGTGGACGCGGCGAAAAACTGAAGCTGAATCACCTGCGAATTAAGGCATTGTCAGCAAAAATCTGAGATTCCTCGGGTTTGGCGCACGGGTTGTTGCTTGATCCGCGATTGACCAAATAAGGAGATTTCATGGAAATGAAACGGCAGATTTTCGTATTGGGGATATTGGGAATCGGGGCACTGGCTCTGGGGGCGGGATGCGGGGGGCCGGATTTTGATGAACCGCGACATGCAAGGGTAGAGGCGGTCGAGGTACCGGTTACATATGTTTATGAGCCGGGGTATTACGATCGTGGGTATTACCGGGATAATTACTGGTATTGGAACGGCCGGGACGGCCGTATGTATCATGAGATTCGCGAAAGTCATGAACGCCGGGAACGGGAGTGGGCGGAGCGGCAGCGGCATGAGGTCCGCGACGGCGACCGGGATCACCGTGATCGGGATCACCGGTAGGTAAGAAATGTCATGAACCCCAAATGGGCGGCGGGCCTCACATGTGTGAGGCCCGCCGCTATTTTAGTTGGAGCCGATGGAGTCGGCATAATCGGGAGGGGGTTGCGATTCGTGGCGGGAGGGAGCAGC
>DAIRGS010000219.1:0-8484 GCA_036794395.1 Tepidisphaeraceae bacterium
TCGAATGACGAAACAAATGCTTCCGTGGCGACTGTTTTCGTTTCGTCATTCGTCATTCGAATTTCGGATTTGATTCGTCATTCGAATTTCGTCATTCGTCATTTCGCCGAAGGCGCAATTTCCCTCAGATACTCAAACGAATAAATCCCCGTCCCGTGCTCGTCGGACCAATCGATGCGAAGGGCGTAGTTCCCCACCAGTTCGGCCTTCACCGCGGCCAGGGGCTTGGAATGGTTGCCGGTGAGGACGCGCAGGAGCGGCTTGTGTTTCTGTTCCTCGGCACGAAGCTGTTTGCATTGGGCGCATGGGCACTTGGCCCGCAGATATGCGATGCTGTAAACGGACGTTTGGCCGTCCGCCCAGTCAATTTCGAGTTTCTCGTCCTTTTTGAGGTTCAAACGCGTTGGAACGGCGGGTGATGTCACGTCCGAATGTTATACGCGCCGCCCGTCGAGTGCGATTTTCGCCTGGTGCAATTGCCGCGACATCCGGCCGATACATGCAATTGATCCGGTGAGGCACCTATGGACATGACAAGCCTGATGTTTTCGATGCTTTTCGGCGCCGTTGGCATGGGGTTCATGATGTACGGCAAAAAGATGGCCGCATTCATTCCCATCGGTGCCGGGCTGGGGCTGATGATCGTGCCTTATCTGATCACCAACCTCATTGTCCTGTCTGTCGTCGGCCTCGCGTTGATGGCAGCGCCGTTCGTCATCCGCGGAGACTAGCCCGGCCAACTCAACCCGGCGTCCCTTGCCACCTCACCGGCCAGCACACTCATATCCAACCCGCCCCGGCCGTTGGCGACCGCCCCAAGATATCGCTCGCACAGCAAGTCCAGCGCAGGCATTGGCGCTCGCCCGGCCACGGCTGCCTCGCGCGCCAGGCGCATGTCTTTTAGTGCCAGTTCCGCCTTGAACGCCACTTTTTCGAAATCCGCGTCGACGATTAGCTTCGCGTATGTGTTGTAAATCGGGCAATTGAACAGCGTCTTGGTCAGCATGCCCAGCAGCTCGGCGCGGGGAATGCCGTGCTTTTCAGCAAGTGCCCCGGCTTCAGCCATTGCCTCAACCGCGGCAATCAGAAGAAAGTTTCCCGAGAGCTTTACGACATTGGCCGAACCGACCTTTTCGCCAAAATCAAAGACACCCTGCCCGAGCGCATCCAATACAGATCGCACGCGCTGCTTTGCGGCCACCGCCCCTGAAGTGCAGATCCAAAGTTTTTTTGCCGCCGCCGCATCGGGTCTGCCAAATACGGGCGCGGCGATCACCGTCGCGCCCGCGCTTTCATAGGTTGCCGCGAGTGCTTCATTGGTCGTCGGGCCGACGGTGCTCATCGACACATGCACCCCGCCGCGGCCGAGCGCCCGTGCCAGTTCGCTGCCTGTCGTCGAGTGCACTGCCGCATCGTCGGAAAGCATCGAAAGCACGATGCCGCCTGCGGTGCCGGTTTCAGCCGGCGTTTTCACGATCGTCGCGCCCAGCTCGGCCAGGGGTCTCGCCTTATCGGCCGCGCGATTCCAGACGCGCAGCGCATGACCCGCCGCCAGCAGATTTTTGGCCATGGGCAGGCCCATGTTGCCCAAGCCGATGAAGCCAATTGTTTCAGCCATTGTGCAGCTCACTTTCGTCGTTTAACTCCCCCTCGCGCGGGATCGTAGCATCGCCGTGTGAACGGCGCGCACTGTCAAAAACCCGCGTGTCGCATGTCAGTCCGTCACCTGTGGTGATTACGGGACGTGCGTAGGCCCGTCAACATCACGTCCGCGTTCGCTCTAGTCCGCTAATGCCGCCGCTGAGGCTTGTTCCGTGCGGTTCGACAGAAACGCTTCAGTCGTTCTAAAGCTCTCAACTGCTAAGACGATATTAGCAGTAGCAAACCGCGGCTCTGGCCGCATGGAAATACATGAGCGACGTCAGGGAGAAGATGCAAATGAACACGACCGCGAAAGTAAAAGACGTATTGACCACCGGCGAAGTTGCCAAGATCTGCAGTGTCGCGCCGCGCACCGTCAGCAAGTGGTTTGATTCCGGCGCCCTGCACGGCTACCGCATTCCCGGCAGCAAGGACCGCCGTATTCCCCTGAACCAGCTCATCCGCTTCATGAAGCAACACGGCATGCCGCTCAACGGCCTCATGACCGGCTGCACCCGCATCCTCATCGTCGACGACGAGCAGGATATCGTCGAGGTTCTCGAGAAGATCCTCGAGGATGACGCCAAGTATGAAGTCGAAGTGGCTCGCAGCGGTTTCGCCGCCGGCATCACCGCTGAAAAGTTTCGCCCCCATGTGATTCTCCTGGACATGCACCTCAAGGACATTGATGCCCCCGAGGTCGCCAAGCATGTGAAGAAGAATCCCGATCTTCAGCTCACCAAGGTCATCTCGATGAGCGGCAAGCTCACCGACACCGAAGCCCAGGGCCTCATGTCCACCGGCTTCGACGGCTTCCTGCGCAAGCCGTTCCACGTTCGCCAGGTCATCGAAGCCATCGAAGATGCGATGGCCGTGGTCTACTAAACAAACACGAATCAACTTTGGGAGGCGTCGATCGCGACGCCGCGACGGGACCGTCAGAGGGGACGGTCCCGTACTCTTTTTGGGCTGCGGATATTGTCGAAGCGTCGAATGCAGATTTGAGATTTGAGATTTGAAATTTGATATCTGAATTTCAAATCTGAGATTGGCCCGTCACCTGGCATTAGCCCAGACACTGCAATCGCGATCCCTAAGCCGCTTCACGGGCGAACCGCAGCAATGATTCCGGGAGTTCCTTGATTCCGCGTCTCATCGCCTTTCCCACGGCATAGCACATCGACAACTCAAACCGCTGCGTAACTCGCAGATCCGGCTCAACCCCCAGCGACCTCATCTTATCGATCGCCCAGTTCCAGGCGTAAAACTCTTCCTCGCATCGCCGCTTGTAGGATTCAAATCCGATGACGTGATGCCCCACCTCGTGCAAAAAAATTGCCAGACTGATTGGCGATTTTGGGTAGGGCGATTCAATCCAACGGATCACCCGCCCATTCTGATATCGGACCTGCCACGCGCACCCGGTCATGTTCTTGCGCCAGCGATTAATGCGCACGCCATACTGGCTCTTGATCAAGTCGACGATCTCGCCGTATTGGTGCATCGCGACCGTCCTATCGGCGGGAATACAAAGGTTCGATGAACGGATCAGCTTCATGCGCAACTCATCAAATCGGGTTCAATAATAGCCGCCCCGATGGCTCTCAAATGAGCCACAAATCCCACGCCATCTTATTCACCATTTCGGCTCATATCCTTTGAGCATGCCGTTGATAAACTGCTTGAAAGATGCAATCCCCGATTCGTCCGCTACTCACGCTCGAAATACTGCTTGTGCTTGGCACGGTGCTGTTCGCCTCGGCAATGACCTTCGCCATTCTGGTGCGTCGCTGGACCACACAGCGTCACCGCGTGGCAATGACCGATTGGGGAAGACAACGCGGCTTCGAACTTCAAACGTCCGCAGACGTTTCGCGGCTTGGCCCACCCTTGGATCTGCTGAAGCAATATGCGGCGCAGCCGGCGATCTGCCTTGACGATGGCCGAACGCGATTGGTTGAGGTTGCCGCCGATCCCCCGGCTCGATCGGATGGACGACCTGGCACAGGTCAAATCACCTGGCGTCTGGTGATCCGTCGTATCGAGCCCTCGCTCCGCACCGCTGGGCTTCGCCCTGTTCACGATCGGCACAGCTTTCTTGATTTGTTTTCCCTGTCCAGCTTCCCGACGATCGGGGGAACTGAGCGATTCATTCTATTTGCCGGTAACTCGGAAGCCGCCAGGGAATTTCCAGCGCATGCCTTCCGATCCATGACGCCGCAGGACGTTGGCGTGTTCATTTACAAAGATGCCCTGGTCCTCGATTTTTCGTCCAGGCCTTTCGACGATCTCGAGTTTAATCGGATGACCGGGTTGGCGGATCAACTGGCCAAGATAATAAAGGAGCCGGGCAAGTGATGCCCGGCTCCGCAAGCAATTGAGATTTTCGATCCTCGACAGCAAAGCAATCGTTTAGCGACCGGTACCGCCGGTATTCTGTTGAGTTTGACGCGACTTGGCCTGCTGTTGCCGAGCTTGTTCTTCCTGCTGACGGGCCTGAGCCAATTGAGTCTTGGAAGATGCTAATGCGGTTTTGGCGCTTTCTAGCTGCTTATCCAAGTTCTGGTATTCCGTGTCGTCCTTCAACGCCACTTGAACCTGCGAATCCACTTCCTTCATTTTAGCGTTGGCCGTCTCAAGCTGGGTGTTTGCCTCGGCGTATTTCGGGTCGTCCTTCAAGGCATCGCCTTCAATCTTCTTCATCGCAAAGCCGTTGTTCACCATGGTCGTGCTGGCCTTGTCGAAATCGGCTTGGCTGACTTGCGAGCCGGGGGCGTTAAATTGTGCGACAATTTGCTGGGCATCATCCCGGTCCTTGGCCAGAGTCTTATACTCGGGCTTGTTTTTCAGCGACGCCATTGTCGCCTTGCGGGCTCCTTCAACAGTGGTCTCCGCGGCCTTCTTCTCGGCCATCACTTGTGCCCATTCGGGCTTGGCCAGCACCTGGGTCCGCACGCGAGCGCGGATCTTATTGGCCTCGGTCTGTAGCTTATTCAGGTCGGCTTGCGCCTTGGAAACAGCCTTGCCGAGTGTTTGGCTTTGGCTGTTCTGGTTGGCGCGCGACGACGAGTTGGTTTGACCCATCGCCGGCACGGCTACAACCGTGCAAAGCGTGAGAACGGCGGTGCTGAGACTCTGGCGGATTGTCATGTTGGTTCTCCGAGCGTTTGAAGGCAACCGGGCGACGCCGGCAATTGATCTACCCTATTATAGCCAAAGGCCTGTAACAGTGTGTAAGAATACCCATCTGCTCAATTCGCGTCCATGACCCATGATTTTGACATTGTCGTAATCGGCGGAGGCCACGCTGGCGCCGAGGCGGCTTGGGCAGGAGCCCATTTGGGCGCTTCGGTTGCCCTGGTCACCCTGGATGCCGCCCGCATTGGCCAAATGTCCTGCAATCCCGCGATTGGCGGATTGGCCAAGGGGCAGATGGTCCGCGAAATAGACGCCCTCGGCGGGCTCATGGGCCTCGCCACCGACGCCACCGGTATTCAGTTTCGCATGCTTAACCGCAGCAAGGGTCCGGCCGTCTGGGGCCCTCGCGCCCAAGCTGACAAATACAAATACGCCCGGGAAGTCCAACGATTGCTTTCCACCTGCCGCAATCTGCAAATCCTTCAGGGTGAGGTAGCCGATATCGAGACCGCCCCCAGTGACACGGGCCAGCCCGTGCAGTCGGCCCAACCCGACACGGTGATTTCCCAGTCCCAACCCCGACGCGTCCACGCTGTCGCGTTAGCTGATGGCAACCGCCTCACGTGCCGAGCGGTGATCATCACCACCGGCACTTTCCTCCGCGCCCTCATGCACACTGGCGAGGCCAAAACCGAAGGCGGCCGCGTTGGCGAAGCCGCCGCCCGGGGACTAAGCGGCTGCCTCACCAAACTAGGTCTGGAACTTGGCCGCCTCAAGACCGGCACGCCCCCGCGCCTCCAACGCGACACCATCAACTTTAGCGCCTTCGAACCCCAGCCCGGCGATGACGAGCCAATGCCGTTCTCCTACCTGAACGAATATCCCCCGCCACCCGGTTCCGACGCAAGATTGCAAAATGAAATCCCCGGTGGGCCATCTCAGATTTCAGATCTCAAATCTGAAATCTCAAATTTAAAATCCCAAATCGGTAAACCTGAAATTTCAAATTTGAAATCTCAAATCCGCAATTCCCACTGGACCCCTCCCCTCCCTCAAATCAATTGCTGGATTGGCGCCACCAATTCACAAATCCACGATGTGATCCGTGCCAACCTGCACCGCGCCCCCATGTACTCCGGCCAGATTCAATCCACCGGCCCGCGCTACTGCCCGAGCATCGAAGACAAAGTCGTTCGCTTCGCGGACAAGAACAGCCATCACATTTTCCTTGAGCCCGAAGGTCTCGACACCGACGAAATCTACGTGAATGGCATCAGCACCTCGCTCCCCGCCGACGTGCAGTCTGAGATGATCCGCCTGATCCCCGGGTTGGAAAACGCCAAGGTCCTTCGGTGGGGATACGCAGTCGAATACGACATGGTTTGGCCAACCCAGATCCGCTCCACGCTCGAAACCAAACAGATTCGCGGCCTGTATCTGGCCGGTCAGATCAATGGCACAAGCGGGTATGAGGAAGCCGCCGCCCAGGGGTTGATGGCCGGCGTCAACGCCGCCCGTTACGCCTCAGGCCAGGCCGATGACTTCGTGCTCCGCCGCGATCAGGCATACATTGGCGTGCTGATCGATGACCTGGTGACCAAGCCGCCCATTGAGCCCTATCGTATGTTCACCAGCCGGGCCGAGCACCGCCTGCACCTGCGCAATGACAACGCGGATGACCGCCTCACCCCCATCGGCCGCGAGATCGGACTCGTTGATGACGATCGCTGGTCGGCGTTCTCCTCGCGCCAGAAATCAATTGATGAAGGTCTGAGCCTGCTGCGCACCCAGCGCAACGCCGACCTTACTGCCTTCGATTACCTCCGCCGATCCGATGTGACCTGGGAGGCGCTGGTCGCCGCGTTTCCTGGCGTAAGCGCCATCACCCCCGACACCGGCCGCCTGCTCGACATCCGTGCCAAGTACGAAGGCTACATCGCCCGCCAGGACCGCCAGATCGAACGCTCTGCGCACTGGGAGGCCAAACTCATCCCCTCGACAATCGACTACGCCACGATTAAAGGCCTGCGCAACGAAGCCCGACAGAAACTCGGAACCTTCACCCCCCGTAGTCTGGGACAAGCCCTGCGCATCAGTGGAATCACGCCTGCGGATGTGATGGTGCTCGCGATCCACCTCGATCGTCGGAATAAATGATCTTGGTGAGCAGCCCTCTTGCGCTCTTGCTACTTGGAGAAGTGGGGTGACGGCATATCCCGTACGATTCTTATCGCCACTGATCGCCAACATCATGTGATCTCAACGAATGCCGCGGATGTCCTGGCTATGGGGATCGGCTCGCCTTCTTCGCGAAGACCTTCGACGTGGAACTCGATAGCTTCATGCATATTCGCTTCGCACTCTTCCCGTGTCTGGCCGGTCGAGATGCATCCTGGCAGATCGGGCGAATACGACGAGTAACCGGTGTGGGTCGGCTCAATAATGATGAGATACTTCATTTAAGACCTGACGATTGCCCTTCAACTCGCCATTCCCGATTTCATGTGGTGCTCGTGTTGCTTGAACTCTGGTCTAAATCGTTCTTGGCCGCCTGTTCAATAACCGTCTGGCTACTGGTCCCTCGCACTGATGCTAACGATGTCGGCGCGCCCATGCCGTATCCACTCATTGGATTGTGCCAGAGGATTTGGCCGGTCAATGGATGCAGGCAGTAAATGTATCCGTTAGTCGAGGCGATCAGCCGATCGCCATCGAGTAGAAAAGTGACGTAGCCGCGGCGCATCTGGTTATTCGACCACACGATCTGACCGGTATCCCGGTGCAGGGCAACCGCGTATCCGTTAAGGCCGACGAAGATCAATTGATCGAGGGTCATATTCCTCCTATCCGGCAACTTTACCGGTACCCGCTTCATATTGAACTCGCCGGCAACGGTGCCCGGCAACGGTTTCGTGCTTAGAAATCCGCAATTCTTCTCAACTCAATTAGCCCCGGTTCACCGTGGACGGCACATGAACGATTCGATCGCGAACCAAGTCGCATATGTGGTAAACTCCCATTCGCGTGCAGCGCCCAAACTCTCCCCCGGCCATCTCCTTCATCGTCCCGGCCCATAACGAAGAAGCCCTGATCGGCAAAACGCTGGCAGCGATCTTCGCCACCGCCACGCGGGTGATCCCTTATCAATTCGAAGTCATCGTCGTCGACGATTTCTCAACCGATCGCACCGCAGCAATCGCCCGAGAATACGGCGCGCGCGTCGTCTCGGTCGCTCACCGGCAGATTGCCGCCACGCGCAATTCCGGCGCAAGCGCCGCAACCGGCGACATACTTGTTTTTGTAGACGCTGACACCGTGATTCGCCCGCCCGTTCTTCGAGCCGCCATCGCGGCGCTACGCAATGGGCTGGTCGGCGGCGGATGCTCAATCGAAATTGAAGGCCCGCTACCCATCTATGGCGTAATCATGCAGCGCCTGATCAGCGCCTTCGCACCGGCGATCGGCCTGGCCGGCGGCTGTTTTTTCTTCTGTACGCGCAAAGCATTCGATGCAGCGGGTGGATTCGATCCCCGGTTCTTCGCCGCCGAGGAAGTCGCCCTGGCCCGCAGCCTCTCCCGCCTGGGCCGTTTTATCGTCCTTCGCCAAACCGTTCTGACCTCGGGCCGAAAACTCCGCGCCCACTCCGCCCGCGATTTGCTTCGCCTTGGCGTTCGGATCGCCCGTGCTGGTCCCGCCGCGCTCCAC
>DAIRGS010000219.1:8494-12027 GCA_036794395.1 Tepidisphaeraceae bacterium
GCGCGAAGGTCTTGAGTTCTGGTACGGGCCACGACAAGCGTCAGAATGAGTGCTCTCGGGCGCGAGCGGGAATTGCATTCCCGCATTCGGGGCAGATGCCGCTGATGTTGCCGGTGAGGAGATACCCGCAAACATCGCACGCCCCGTTTTCGATCAACGCCTGACGGTACGAATGACGCGCGGCAGGGAAAAAAATCAGCAGCAAAGGAGTCCCAAATAGGAGACTGGAAAAAACAACTCCAATCGCTGTGGTTGCGGCAAAGGACAACTCATGGGCAATGGCAAACCGTTCGAAACTCGGGCCGATCAATATTTCGGCAGGGATCATTGCAAGACACAAACCCATTCCGGTCCACGCTCGCGGTGAGCGTGACAGGAACCTGCTTTGAGCACGACTTACATTCCCGCGTAACGGGTCGGGTAGTTTGTGTAGCGGGGGGAGGCGCGCCATAATCCACTTCAGACGGGTATCGATAACGCGTTGGAGGCTACTCCGCGTCTCGAAACTCTCCCGTGATCGTCCGAGAGGGGCTGGCTTGGTCGTGAATCCTTACCAACCATCTGCGCGGGGTGCCGTCAATTGTGAGAATGACTTCACCCTCGCCCGATCCCTCACTGAAAGGCTCCCGGAGAACCAGCGTGTCCCCTCCCATCTGCGCGATGGGGAATCTCCGCCCTTTGAAGTAGAGGTCCATTTGGATGTGGGAGGAGTAGCCCAGCGTCGAAGACTGTGCTGGAGGCGAGACGAGCATGTCTGAGTCTTCTGATGACATTGCGAACCGTGCTAACGACTACGTTACCACACGAGGCATCCGATTGGAACGCCTGATTGGATTCGGGCGCGAAGCACGGGTGTATGGGACCGGCCGCCGAACTGCGATCAAGATTCATGATGACTTTGAGGCGTTTCAGCGTGAATTGCTGTGCTATATCCGACTAGTGACCCTCGAAATTACTGAAGTACTGGGCCACCAGGTGCCAAAGCTTTTCGACGCCGACGAGCGGTTAATGGTTCTTGAATTGACGGTCGTCGAACGTCCTTTTCTCCTCGACTTCGGGGCTGCTCGCCTCGATTCCGCCCCCGATTTTCCCGCGGACGTGCTCGAAACCTGGGAACAGGAAAAGATTGAACAGTTCGGCGATCACTGGCCGCATACCGCGGCCATCATTGATTGGTTACGAGTACACGCGGGCATTTATCTGCTCGATGTTCACCCGGGGAATATCGGATTTCCACAATGAATCAGTGAAGGTGGGATTCGCGCCGCAGCGCGACCGGCGGCTTGAGCGCTTCGGTAAGGATAAACTGCGAACGAAGCGTGCGGGAGTCAACCCACTTTGCAATCGATGTTCGCAACGGTGTGGCCGCTTTACTCGAAACCGCGACAGCTCTTGTCCCCACTCGCGCAGGAGCGCTTGGAACAACCGGGGCTGACGGCACTTTCCGCGTAGCGCCTGTACTATTCGCGAGCGCCTGAACCATTGATGCGATTTTCGCCTGTGCGACGGCAGCCTGTGCGTTGGAACGCGCCGCGATACTGGGCAGGGGCGGAGGCATCGTCATCCGAGCGGGGGTGGGTATCCGCTGCGGAGCAGGAATGCGTTGAGGCGCGGGGATGCGTTGGGGCGCGGGGATGCGTTGGGGCGCGGCGATGCGGCGCGCGGTTGGCAGTTGCCGAGGTGTGGCCATCTGCCGGGGCAATGGCGGCAACGGCGGCGGCACGACGGACGCCGGTGCTTTGGGCTTGGGTTTGGCCAGATTCGCGATTGATTTAATTCCCCACAGAATGGCAAAGATCGCGAACGCCGCGAGCTTGATCAAAGCTTCGGTGTCGTGATCGGCGAGGATGAATAGGGGCAGGTACATCGCGAACAATTAAAATTCGGAATCTCGAAGGGCCAACGGCGGAGCGAGGATCTCTCCAAGGATGATCGGAATGCGAAGCGCGGGCAGCGGCGCTCGGCCAGGCGCGCGTCGAACGACGGTTGGAACGTCGGTTGCCGGAGCCGTCTTGGTCCACCTATCAGGTACTTGTGTGAGTGATGGAGCTACCGTTGGCGCCTTGGCCGCGGCGGCGCCGCGCGCCGGGCCCCGGTTGGTTCGAGCCGGCTTGGTCCGGCTCTGCTGCTTGGCCACCGCCGCCTGCATCTCGCGGATCCGCTGCTCGGTTGCCGCCTTCTGCTGCTGGATCTCCTGAAAACTGGCCGGCGTGAGTCGCGGCGACCGGTCCTTGGTCATCTGCTTGACGGCGTAGATGATGAGATCGATTAGAAGATCCATAGCGGTTCAACTGCGTGAAAACGTGAAACGTGAAACGTAATGAAGGAAATACGCTGCTCGCTTCAATTACGATTTATTTCCATCTCCGGGGCGGGCGATGGATTCACGCATCGTTGTATCGGCCTGGATGTTCCGCAGTTTGTAATAATCCATCACACCGAAGTTGCCGTTGCGGAAGGCTTCGGCCATCGCCTTGGGGATTTCCGCCTCGGCCAGCACAACCAATGCGCGGTTCTCCGCCTGTTTGGCGACCTGCTCCTGCTCATTAGCCACCGCCATCGCTCGACGCTGCTCGGCCTCGGCTTGGAAGCGCCGCTTGTCCGACTCCGCCCGATCCGCTGCCAGCTTTGCGCCGATGTTTTCGCCAACCGTGATCTCGGCGACGTCAATTGACAGGATTTCAAACGCCGTGTTGGCATCCAGTCCCTTGTTCAACACCGCCTTCGAAATTGTCTCGGGATTGCGGAGAACGTGCTTGTAGTCATCCGCCGAGCCGATCGCATTGACGATGCCCTCGCCCACGCGGGCGATAATCGTTTCCTCAGTGGCTCCGCCGACCAGGCTCTTGATATTGGTGCGAACGGTTACGCGCGCCTTCACGCGAAGCTGAATCCCGTCCTGAGCGACGCCATCAATGGTCGGCTGGCCAAAACTTGGATTCGGCACGTCGATGACTTTCGGATTCACGCTCGTCTGCACCGCGTCCAGAATATCGCGGCCGGCCAGGTCGATTGCGGTGGCTGTCTGCCACGGAATATCAATATTCGCCTTGCTGGCCGCGATCATCGCGTTGATCACCCGCTGCACGTTTCCGCCCGCCAGGTAGTGGGATTCCATCTCGGCGGTGGAAATCTGAAGGCCCGCACGGTGAGCCTGAATGCGCGAGTTCACAATCGCCAGCGTGTTGACCTTCCGCAGCCGCATGCCGATCAGGTCCACCAGGCTCACGCTGGCGCCGCTGACCCACGAACGAACATACAGACCGATGAACTGGCTGATTACAACGAAAATCACCAGTGCAATGATCAGGACAATGACCAGGCCGCCGACTGCAAATCCGCTCATGATGGTTAACCTTTCAAAGTCACTTTTTAACACAAAGGCGCGAAGAAGGGGATTAACCACGGAGGGTACAGATCAGCGAAGAATTCTTAACCACAGATTGCGCAGATGCTCGCAGATAAAAGAAAGACCTGCATTTCATCTGCGTAAATCTGCGCCATCTGTGTTGCAGCCCACAAGGCTGCGTGTC
>DAIRGS010000220.1:0-11944 GCA_036794395.1 Tepidisphaeraceae bacterium
GCTTTCATTTTCATCCCCATCTCCCGAAGGGAGAGGGGGCAAGAAGGCGCGCTTCGCGGTGCGCAACAAAACCTAGGCGAGCGCGACCAGTGGCAACCGGCAGGTTTTCATCGGCCCAGCCTCGCACTCCCGCTGAGCGCATATGCGATCGCCCTGGGACGAATCCGTTCCGATCAATAAAGGGGGTCAACTTTCGGGGCAGTCCCTGCTAATCTAGTCAGCAGCGCGCTATCCCTCGCCCCCTGTGCCGCTTCTCCGGAGGCACGTTTGGGTCGGAAGCGCGCATTATGATGCACGAATGTGCATGCCTTTAGGAATAAAGTTTTTGACTGGGCAGTGAAGATTGGAGCATTTGATGAACCGTTTTGTGAAGACGCTGTGCGTGGGTTGCTGCGTTATTTGGATGATTGGGACAGCCCGCGCGCAGGATGGTACGAGGGGCGTGCTTCGCCCCCCCGCCGTGCCATTGATCGCCTGCGATCCGTATCTAAGCGTGTGGTCTTGCGCGGACAAGTTGACGGACGATGTCACGCGGCACTGGACCAATGCCGAACACTCGCTGGTCAGTTTGATCCGGGTCGATGGGCACGCGTATCGCTTGATGGGCAAGGAGCCGGCGGATGTGCCGGCTATGCCGCAGGAAAGTGTTCGGGTATTGCCAACGCGAACGATCTATCAATTTAAGAATGAAGCCGTCGCGGTCACGCTGACGTTTTTAACCCCATCGCTTCCGGATGAGCTCGATGTGCTTTCGTGGCCGCTGACGTATCTGACCTGGGACGTAAAGAGCGTGGATGGGAAGGAGCATGCTGTCTCGGTGTATGACAGCACCAGCGCGCAGCTGGCGGTCTTTAAGGCGGATGAGAAGGTGGTTGGGTCGAAGCCGGTCGTGAAGGGATTGGTCGTTCTTCAGATGGGTACGGCGGATCAGCCGGTCCTTCAGAAGAAGGGCGACAATATGCGGATCGACTGGGGCTACGTTTACACCGCCGCGCCAGGCAACGCCTCGGCGGCCATTGGGGCGGCCGAAGCGTGCGAAACCGCATATGCGCAGACCGGTAAGCTCCCGATCAGCGACGAAAGCAACACGGCCCGCGCGGTGAGCGATGGGCATCCGGTTGAGGCCATCGTGATGGATCTGGGGAAGGTGGGCTCGAAATCTGTGTCGCGATGGGCAATCGTGGCGTACGACGACGTGTACAGCATCAACTATTTCGGGCGAAGGCTGCGAGCCTACTGGCGGCGCAATGGCGCCCAGGCCGCCGACCTGCTGACAACGGCCGCTAAAGAATATCCCCGACTGGTCAAAAAGTGCGAAGCATTTGATGCTGATCTGATGGCGGATCTGAAGAAGGTGGGCGGGGAGAAGTATGCCGAGCTCGCGGCATTGTCGTACCGGCAGTGCCTGGCGGGCAATAAGCTGGCGGCAGATCAAAATGGTCAGCCGCTCTTGTTTCCCAAGGAAAACAGCAGTAACGGGTGCATCGCCACGGTGGATGTGATCTATCCAATGGACCCGCAGTTCCTTTTATTCAGCCCGGCCCTGGCGCGGGCATCGGTGGCTACGGCGCTATGTTATGGCGCATCGCCGCGATGGAAATTCCCATTTGCGCCGCATGATCTCGGAACGTATCCACGCGCCACCGGCCAGGCGTACGGCGGCGGTGAGCGCACCGAGCAGAACCAAATGATGGTCGAAGAGAGCGGGAACATGATTCTGCTCGTAGCGGCCATTGCGAAGATGGAAGGCAACGCCAGCCTCGCCACCGAATTCTGGCCGCAGATTACGCAGTGGGCAAAGTATCTGGAAGACAAGGGATTCGATCCTGAGAACCAGTTGTGCACTGATGATTTCGCGGGACACCTGGCGCATAACGCGAACTTGTCGGTCAAGGCCATTGAGGCTCTGGGTGCTTACGGAATGATGTGCCAGATGCGCGGAGACAACGCGGGCGGCCAGCGCTTCCATGATCTTGCAGTGGAGATGGCCCAGAAATGGGTCAAGGCAGCGGAAGACGGCGACCATTTCAAGCTCGCCTTCGACAAAGCCGGCACGTGGAGCCAGAAGTACAACCTGGTTTGGGACAAGCTCCTGAATCTGAACATTTTCCCGAAAGACGTGATTCAGAAGGAGATGGCGTTCTACCTGAAGCACATGAACAAATACGGCCTGCCGTTGGACAATCGCAAGCCTTACACCAAGACGGATTGGCTGGTGTGGACGGCGACCATGGCGGACTCCGACGCCGACTTCCAAGCGCTCGTATCGCCGATCTATGACTTTGCCAACGAGTCTCCCGATCGCGTAGCGTTTTCGGATTGGTACTGGACACAGACCGGAAAGGTTGCGGGCTTCAAGGCGCGGCCGGTGATCGGCGGCGTTTTCATTAAAATGCTGTCTGATCCGGCCATGTGGAAAAAGTGGTCGTCGAAAGACAAGACGGTGGCGAAGGGATGGGCCCCGATCCCCCCGCCGCCAAAGGTTGAATCAGTTGTACCGACGTCTGAGAAGGAAGGGATCACCTGGCGTTATACGACCACGACACCGCCGGCGGGCTGGTTCGGCAACGACTTTGACGCAACGCCCTGGAAGGAAGGGCCCGGCGGATTCGGTACGCGAAATACCCCCGGCGCTGTCGTTCGCACGCCCTGGAATGGCGCTGACATCTGGGCGCGTCGCGAATTTGAAATGACCGCTGCCATCACGCCCAATCTGCGCCTAAGCGTGCATCACGACGACGATGCGGAGATTTATATCAATGGCGTGCTCGCCGCTAAGCTTCCGGATTATTCGACCGGATATGAGCCCGTATCGATCAGCAAAACCGCGATGGCAACCCTTAAGCCCGGCACCAACCATCTGGCAATACACTGCCACCAGGTTCAGGGCGGGCAGTACATTGACGTCGGTTTGGTCAATGTAGTTGAGCAGACAGGGCAGAATTAGACGTTCGTCCTCATGGACGCACCACGCCATATTAAACATGCCCACCCCGCGGATTACCAAAAAGCATGAAGAGGCGCTTGTGCGCCACGGGTACGTCGTGGTGCCGCACTTTCTGACACCCGACGAACTCGCGGCAGCGCAGTCCGACATGCTGCGTTATTTCCCAACCGCCGATGAGCTGGCCGAGCGGCCGCAGCGTTACGGGTGGATTCACGATGACCCGGAAAATCTACAGGTCGAGTTCCCGTTTGCCGCTGATGCATTGAACCATCATTCAACGCACCCGGAGATCATTTCGTTCGCTCAGCGGCTGTTGGGCGTGCAGGATGTATTACTCTCACAGGCGGCGATCTGGGCCAAGTACGCCGGTACGGGCAAATTCGAGCAGACAATGCACCTGGACTACGAGGGCAACACCCTGGTTGTGCCGCGGGACGATGGTGCATTTCGGCAGATCAACATGATTCTGTACTACAGCGATGTACCGGAAGATCTCGGCCCCACCTGGCTGGTATCTCAGGAGAAGACGGCCGATTCCGGGCTCTGGCCGACATTCCGCCCGCGCAAGAAATACCCCCAACTGTATCGCGAAGAACGCCCAATATTGGCCGAGGCCGGGGATTTGCTTGTGTTCAGCATGCGAACCTTTCACCGGGCCGGCGAGCTGACAGCCGATCACGGCGCGCGATTTTCACACCATCTGGTGTACCGGTCGGCGGAGTATGCGTTCAATGGATATCATCAGTACAGCCAGTTTGGCGAGAAGCCGGAGATGCAGCGATTCATTCAAAACGCCGCCCCGATTCAACGTGAAGTGCTCGGATTTCCGCGCCCGGGCCATTCTTATTGGAACAAGGAGACTCTCGCAGCGGTTAAAGCGAGATATCCAGGAATCGACATGTCGCCTTATCTGACTTAAACGCCGTTGCCGCGACCCCTGAGCGGTTGCTCGCTACGAATTCCACATCTTTACAATTGTGTCATTCCACCCTGTGCAATTCGCGTTAATCTCCTTGCCCTGTTTCCCAACGGCGGGGATGATGTGACGTCGGCGCCGTCTGGCCGGAAAGCCCATGCATCAAATGTCATCACCTCCGACCGTGCCTGCCGAAGATCCGAACAGTCAAACCACGGTCATTACCGAAGAACTCGCGGCCGTAAAACAAAAGGTCTTGGACAAAGACCCTGAGTTCCAATATTTCGAACAGACCAGCTCGCTTGAGAAGTCGAGCGGTTTGTTGAATTGCTTGATCTGGACCGAGGGCGAGAAACATCAACCCGAGGTGGCATTCGACAGATTGCGATGGGGCGGCCAGTACATCGGGGTATCAAGCCGCAAGCGGGAGATCGCGGTACTTCCGGAAAAATTCGCAGAGCTTGGTTTTGAACTCGAGCGTGGTCCGGCTTACGTGCGAACAGAATGGGGGATGCCGATCATCTCGCCCAAGGCGCATTATTTCATTGCGCGAAAGACCTCACTGATTCGTCCGCGGGAATTTTCCGACCGGTTTACGTACCAGGTTCAACTCGAGCGCAAGGATGATGCCCACGCGGAAGGACCGCCGGGCACCGAACACTGGGTCGTTCGAAAAGAAGTTCCGACGTACGAGCGCATCCTGGCCCGGCTCCAGTTCAAAGCGCCCAAGCTGCCGCTGTCCACTCTGGAACGCCGGGCGCGAAAATTCGCCGATCAGATCTTCCCGCTTTTCCTCACGCGCGAAGCGGCAATGCTCAAGATCATTGAGCGCGACTGCCCCAAGGAATATCTTCACCGTTTCCCGCGCGTGATTGATCTGGAGAAAGACGAGAACGGCTACGTCAAACGCATGCGCACCACGTGGCTGCGCAATGGCGGCCGTACCTTGTCGCAACTGGAGTTCGCTAAACAAAGCGCTGAGCTGCTTCACATTCTCCACGACCGCATCGGCATCATCCACCTCGACCTGCGCATGGACAATATGGTGGTCACGGAAAATGGAGTCGGCTTCGTTGATTTCGGCTCGGCGGTTCGCGTCAACGAGAACATTCAGGGCAACGCGGTGCTGTCGACGCTGTTTGGCGAACTGATGAAGACCAGCCAGATCCAGAAAATGCTGGATCGAATGAGCTCGGCCGGCTCGGTCACCAGCAGCGTGATTCGCGATGCGTATCAGCGGGTGGATAAGGCGGTCGATCTTTTTTACCTGGCCGTGCAGATTGGCCAGCCGACGGCGAACCCCGATCTACGGGAACTGATCCGATACGAAAAGTTCAGCCCCGAGGCGGTGGGATTATCGGGACTAACCGATGCCATCCTCCGGCCGGCCAATCCGAACTTGCCGCGATTTAAAACGGCACGCGATGTCCTGGACGAGTTGGTCCACATTGAAAATGATGTAAAGTCCGGCCGATATGATCGCGGAGCGCCGCCGCAGGAAAGCGAACCGTCGAAAGCACGCGTATGGGTCTGGCGATAAGCCCGCCCTGGCTTCACTTCACCTCGGCAGCTCAACTTCAAGCCAATTCCCCCCAACATCTGCGTGAACCGCACCGTTTTTCCCCGCGGCTGGCACGAGCACGACTTCCCCCGGCATCATTGATACCTCGGACCCGCTCACGATCACCCGCACAACGCCTTCAAGTCCGATGAGGATGAGCGGCATCCCATCATCCAGTTTGCGAACGCCCGTCGGTGGAAGCGTCGACCGATGCAGCCGGAAAAATGGCGAATCGACCAGCGGGCCTGCGCCGTCCGTGTCAACGGATTCAGGCGCTTCGGCAGCATGGGGCGAAAAATCGATGCAGGCCATCGCCTGTTCGATGTGAAGCTCACGTGGCTTACCTGTATCTGCCTCCACGCGATTAAAATCAAAAACGCGGAAAGTCGTGTCGCTGGGCGTCTGGACCTCGGCAACGAGGATTCCCGCTCCCAGTGCGTGAACTGTGCCGCTGGGAAGGTAATAGCAATCCCCTGCTGACGCCGGCACTTGATAAATCAAGTTCTCCACGTCGCCGCGATGAATAGCGTTTTGAAAAGCTTCTCTAGTTACATCTGGCTTCAATCCTTTAAGCAGCCGCGATCCCGGATCGGATTGAAGCACATACCACGCCTCAGTTTTTATATGCGCGCCAGGATTGGCATTGGCATACGCGAGATCGGGATGGACCTGAACTGACAGATCTTCGCGCGCATCGAGAAACTTGATGAGCAGTGGGAACTGGCCATGCGGGCCGCTCAATGGAGACGACCCGTACAAATCGGCGCCGAGCTCCCCTACCACCCAATGCAGCGACCGCCCGGCAAGTGGGCCGTTGGCGATTTCGACACTCACCCAGTCTATGGATTTCTCGACAACACCAGGCGGAAAATCGTAAATCTCCCAGCTCTCACCAATCCGTTTATCAGCCGGCAGACTTTTCCCCAGAACGGTCTCAATCTTCCGGCCACCCCAGATTTTCTCGACGAACCGAGGCTTGAATTTTAAAGGGTAAATTGATGCGGCTGCCATGCGTTGCCTCGGTCGTTTGATCCGTATACGCCCGGGTACCATCACCACGAAATTTAGACCGAGCGATTATCAGCACCATTTGATAAGGGTTGCACCTGATCGGATCAACTGGACGGACTCTGCACAGAAAAGACAGGCATTAAAAAAGCGACCCGCCACTGGGAGTTCGGCGGGCCGCCACTTCAGCAGGCTATTTCAGAAATGATTCGCGATGCGAATCAATGATTCGCGTTTTCCTTGACCTGCTCCTTCGTCGAAGTCGTGCCATCCGGATGCTGCACGGTCTTTTTCTCAACCGAACTTGTGCTCCCGTCCGAACTGCTGGTTTTTTCCTTGGTGGAACTGACCGTGCGATCGCATCCCACGACAGCCATCGACCCCAACACCAACGCTGCAAATAAATAGTTCTTCATGACGCGGCTCTCCTAAAGTTGTTCGACCGAGCTGAGGAACAGCAAAGCCGGGACCAGTAATTGGATTTGGCGGTTCGTTTGTACTTGGCGGGAGGAAAAAGCCCGCATAAAGTGTAGAACTCAGCTAACTTTCCAAGGAGCGACATGGCAGACGCGACAGTACCGGCGCCTACGACAATTCAGTACGACGACTTCGCCAAAATCGAATTGCGCGTGGCCACGGTTGTTGAGTGCAAACCCCACGCAAATGCCGACAAGCTGCTGGTATTGCAGGTGGATCTTGGGACGGAGCGGCGACAGATTTGCGCAGGCCTCAGGCAGCATTATCAACCAGAGCAACTAGTTGGAAAGCAAATTATTGTCGTCGCCAATTTGGCGGCCCGGCAGATGCGCGGCGAGGTGAGTAACGGCATGCTGCTGGCGGCAACCGATCCGGCAACGGGCAAGGTCATCATCATGTCCCCATCCGAGCCGGTTTCGCCCGGTAGCAAAGTAAGCTGATAACGCGTCCGGGGCACTTTTTCTCACTCGCTTATGCTGCGCGAACTTCATATTTCCAATCTGGCGGTGATTGCCGATGTGCGCATTGAGCTGCACGCGGGTCTCAACGGATTTACCGGGGCAACCGGCGCGGGAAAAAGCCTGGTCATCGGCGCGGTTGAGGTACTTCTGGGAATGCGCAGCCCCGCCGAAATGCTTCGACCGGGGCTGGATGAGGGCCGGGTGAGCGGCGTTTTTGAAGTTCGGAATGTCGAGGTCCTTCGGCGAATCGAACAAATTACCGATTCCCCCGTGACGAAAGATGGCGGCGAAATCCTCCTCGTTCGCCGACTCTATGCCAGTGGACGCAGTTCCGTCACCTTGAATGGAAATCCCATCACCCTGGGAATGCTCAAGCAGGTGGGCGAGGCACTGGTCGATGTGCATGGCCAGCACGATCACCAATATCTTCTCAAGCCCTCAAACCAGCTCGATGTGCTCGATCAGTTTGGCGGACATGGCGTGCTGCGTGAAAGATATCACGCGGTCTATGATCGGGTCCAGGAGGCCAAGCGCCGGATAGAAGAACTCTCGGCCAATCGCACGTTGCGGCAGCAGCAGTTGGAACTCTACCGATTTCAAGCCGAGGAAATTGACGCCGCCGAGTTGAACCCCAACGAATATCAGGAGTTGGCGGCCCGTTCGTCGGTTTTGGTGAATCTTGAAAAGCTGAAGAAAGACGCGGGTGCGACACACTCGGCGCTCTACGAGGCGGAAGGATCTGTCCTCGAACGGATCAAGATGATGGCGGCGGTGCTGATCGAGCTTTCATCGCTGGATGTCAATTTAAAAGGTGTGGCCGATGCACTTCGCGACAGCTCGATCCAGCTTGAGGAAGTCGCGTTTGATCTTTCTCGCTATCTCGACAAGCTCGATCTGGATCCGGGGGAATTGGTCGAAGTCAACGACCGCCTCAATACGATCAACCGGCTTCTCAATAAATATGGCGATCCCCTCGAAACCACCCTCGCCTACCGCCAGGAGATCGGCCAGAAGATTCAGGATCTCGAACAAGCCACCGACGAATTTTCATCCCTCCAGGAAGAACTAAGGCCCCTGCTTTCAGAAGTGAAGAAGCTGGGGGAAGAGCTGAGCGTAAAACGGCGCGCGGTGGCCAGGAAACTCGCGCCGTTGGTGGAACGTGAGCTATCTGAACTTGGAATGGAGAAAGCGAAATTTACGATCAGCTTTCTCCCCGCGGTGGCGACGTTGCCAGGCGAATCCATCGCGGCATCGGCTAGCGGCTTGGATCAGGTTGAATTCATCGCCCAGACCAATCCCGGCCAACTCCCGCAGCCCCTGCGCAAGATCGCATCGGGCGGGGAACTCAGCCGAATCATGCTGGCGCTGAAAGGCATTCTCGCCCAGAGCGATCGAATCAGCGTGTTGGTGTTCGACGAAATCGACGCCAACGTGGGCGGCCGACTCGGCTCAACAATTGGCAACAAACTCCGCCAATTGGCCGGTCACCATCAGGTCTTGTGCATCACCCACCTGCCGCAGATCGCCAGCTACGCAGATCGCCACTTCACCGTGCGCAAGCAGGTTGTTGAAGGCGAGACAACCACGCTCGTGCGGACGATGACCGGCACAGAACGCGTTCAGGAGCTTGCCGAAATGATCGGCGGGCAACGCATTACCGATACCACGCGCGCCCAGGCCCAGGAAATGCTCGATTCGGCCCTTGCCGAAGTTGCGACTAACCAAGTCGTTTCAAATGTCGAGGCAAAATCGGGCCGAAATGGCAAAAATACGCGCAAGACCGTCCGACGGTGAAGACATTGATCCCACCACGCTAAGTGACCGTGCGCGATTCAGCGCCATTGCATTTACGTGGCACGGGTTTCTAACCCGTGGTTCGGGCAGCCGCGGGTCCGGCGCCGGGTCAGATGTGGGAAAACCAACTTGCCGAATCGGGCATTTGCTTCCGAAAAGCAAGAAAGTTGTCCCAACGTCGAAACTTGGTTTTCCCACATCTGACCCGGCGACGATAATCATCCCCCTCGATCATGGCTTACAAAACCACGTCACCAAAAACGCGGAATCGCGAACGGTCATTTAGCCCTGCTTCACCCAAATCTGTGCGCCGATGAACGCTCAATGAGTCCCGTGTTCCGCCGAAGACTTCGGCTCCTCTTCAATCGAAGGCGCGATCACTTGCACCGGAATCTCCGGCGGAAGAATCGCCTCCAACCTCTGCTGAAAGTGCCCACGCAGCAGGTGATACAGCGCCCCCTGCCGGCTGGTCCCGATGAGCACTTTGTCGCAACCGTAGACGGCGGCATTTTCGGCCATGAGTTCGGCGGCGTTGGGGCCGGAGTCGTAGATCGGAATAATTCCGACGCCCATCTCGTGACCGAGCTCGAGGAACCGGCTGAAGGTGCGAATTGCCGCCGGGTCGGTGTCGATGGTCTGACGCTGGCTGTCGAATTTGTAGGACAGGTTCACCTCGCGAATGAAGCACACGGCGATCGAGTGACCGGTGCGCTGCGCCTCGGCGACAGCGCTCTTGGCCAAGGCGTCGGACCCATAGGTGCCCAACAAGACCTTGGGGCGGGCCAGCACCTCCGGGGTAAGTTGTTCCATGATGGCTTGCCGAAGGAGGCTGGGTCGTTCGCGCCGGCCGGTGTACCAGCGGGTGATCTGTCGGGCCGTGAGCCCCACGATCATGACCACCGTCACGAACACCAGCGCGTGCAGCTTGGTAAACGCAAGTGTGACCCAGATGATCACGAGAATGGCCCCCAACAGCATCATCGGGATCTTTCGGCGCATTCCCCGCAACCGGGGATGAATGGAGCACAAGGAGATGTTGATGGCGATCGCGCCGATCACCCCAATCGCGTACAGCGCGGCCAGGGCGTCCAGGTCATGAACGACCAGCAGGACCAGGATGGGGATGCTGGCGGCGATAATCGCGGGCATCCACGGGACGCCAAAGCGGTTGAGGCCGACCAACGACTGGGGGAGCTCGTTATCGCGGGCCATCAGGTACTGGATGGAAATCATGTCAGTGATGGCGGTGTTGGTTGCCGAGAGAAGCAGAAGGCCGCCCAGGATGCGCACGCCCCACTCGCCCCATCCGCCAACATAGACGTTGGCGAGGTAGGCCAGCATGTCTCCCTGATGGGCGTCGCGGTTCAGCGGAAAAAGGTTGAGCATGCAGACGGCCAGGAGTACGTTGAAGATGCCAACCTCGAGGGTGACCACCCAGATGGCTTTGCGTGCGGTGCGCTGAACAGGTTTGACCATCACGCCGGTGAGATTGGCGATGGCTTCAACGCCGCTGAGGGCAAGCACAATCGAGACGAAGCCAATCCACAACTGCCCCGGGTTATGGTGGACGTGGCCGATATGCTGCGGCAGCTGCCCCCACTGAACCTTGGGGATGGCGAAGGCGGAAATGAGAAGGGTGATGAGGACCATCCCGACGGCCGCGAAGATTGCGAAGCTCCCGGTATGTTTAGGCCCCATGAAATTGAAAGCCCCAATGACGGCGATCGCAAGGATCGCCCACAATGCCGGCGAGTCGAACTGAAAGAGCTTTTCGGCCTGATCGGGCGGTGTCTCGCGCTTCACGTCAAGTTGATCGCCTGCGTCAGGGCCTTCGTCATGTTTGGCTTGCGTCTGCACGTGCGCGCTGACGGGCAGACCGAAATATTCAAAGGCGTCCAGAGCGCTGATGCTCGCGGTAACGGTGTAGTCGGCGAACAGCAGAAGCGCACCAATGACGGCAAGCGTTCGGCTGCGATGTTTGGCGGCGGTGTAGACCCCTCCGCCGTCGGGATAAATACGGCAGATTTGGGAGTAGCCCCAACCCACGCCGGCAATGAGGAGGCTCATCATCAGGATGAGCCAGAAGCTGGTTCGCCCGGCGAAGAAAAGCCCAATACCCAGAACGTAGAGCCGACTGGTGCCCCAGTCCCCGAACAGAAGTCCTGCCGCCTGTTTCCAACCCACATTGCGCGGACGTTCACTTGCCAACAAGGACAACGCGGCAGGCTTGCGGGCGTGCCCCGACTGACTGACATTCATCGAAGTGTTCCGAACGAATGCTCACCACCCGCCCGCTTCTGGTAGCGGGAGGGGCGCGCGGCATTCATCAACGCAACGGCGCTTGCTCGGAAGTCGCCCGGCTCAGAACGAGCCGCGGGGTCAGAGGAGCCAAACGTCGTGCCCTTTGCAGAAGCCTACGGGATTAGCTGACGGGCTAGGGCCTGAAAGTGCCCCGGGATTTTTGTCAATCCCTGCGCCCCCGGTTCGGTGGACTTAATCACCAAACCCTTGGGTCTCCCGCACCACGCCTCTACGGACGCGGTCTCGGCGGTCACATCGCGGATAGCTTAAGAATCCTCGAATTCGCCTGTCAACACGACATTTCGTCACCACGCGTTGCTAGCGTCGCAACCGTAGTGAATGCAGTCCATTATCATCTATATGACCCTGCGCGATTCAGCGCCGTTGCATTTACGTGGCACGGGTTTCTAACCCGTGTTTGGGGGAGCCGCGGGTCCAGCGACGGGTGGTATGTGGGAAAACCAACGTGCCGAATCGGG
>DAIRGS010000221.1:0-11940 GCA_036794395.1 Tepidisphaeraceae bacterium
ATCCGCAGACGGCTCAAAGAATACGACCTGCTCAAGAAGCCCCGACGCGAAGCCGAAGCGGAAATCACTGCAAAACAAGGGGTAAATGCTTAACCGAATGGCATTCAGGAATGTCCCTTTTTCTTCACTCGGTCTTTGGATCATCGAGAAAGTAAGACGTGCCGATTCGATAATAATCAACGTTTTTGTGCACAAGAACAAGGGGCCTTTCCAAAAGCCAGACGTTACCGACTCCATAGCCCTGCGAGAAGCGCTTATCGTTGCTGACCTCCCTCGAGGTTGGACCGCACGAGGTTGATAATAGTACAATCGCCACGATGACATTGATAGTGATAATGAGTCGCATCATGGCCTTTTGACCGACGTGGTGTAAGTGCCGGAGATGGGGGCCTTGTGGTTCGTGCGCAATAATTTTAAGGTTGCCCGTTTATTGACATTGACGTTGAACCTGCAGTGTTAGCCTTCTTCAGTTGCAAATACTTCTGCGACGGGATCGCAATGTGGGCGCGGATAGCCTGATCTGTCTCATTTGCGGAGACCGAAGCAAGGTCAACATCGTTTCCAACTGCGTCGCCGCCCAGGATTTTGCCAATAGGACGGATTAGATCCTGCCAGTAAAAGGGTACCGGGTTTGTGCGGGCCGCAATTAGTTTAACGATACGAATCTCAGTTCCTTTTGCAACAATCCCTACGGCTTTCATTCCCGGATTGTCCTGCTCCAGGATACGTACATCATGCGGGAGGGCTTGGGACGCGTAGAAGCAAAACGGCGTTCCTGTTCGATAGTAGTCGCGATCTTGCCTGATCAACACGAGATCGGTTTGCAACACATATACATTTCCCGCCCGATAGCCACGAGCGAACAAAAGGTTGTCCGTTACGTCGCGCGAGGCGGGGCCACATGACGCCGATAAGAATGCAATGGTGGCAGTAATGCCTACAAGCGTGCCAGGTCGACTCATAATGGACTCCATGTTAATGATATGCAGCGAAAGGATCACGAACGTCTTATGCTGCCGGCGCGCCTACAATCGCCGCCTGCTGAATTAGATAGTTCAGTACGTCCTGCTTGACCCCGATGGTTGGGTGGTCATACGGGAAGGTGTGTTCGTCATGCTGGGTTCCGACTGGCGCGGTCACTGTAGTTTGCGGATATAGACCGCTGCTGGGATTGTTATCGAGAGCCTGTGCAAGGTATCCGGTACATTCCGGCACGACCGTAGGCCAGTAGCTGGTTTGACCCGGTCCCATCTGACTAACGGGGCTAATGAGGCCGACGAACCGCAGATGAATGGGGATGTAATTCCTGTACTTGGTGATTGACAATCCGAACGCTCCCGAAGCGGTGTACTTGGTCGACCACTGAGGGATTCCTTCGTTGAGGAAGTTGCCTAGCTTCACCGCCTCGAAGGCGCCACGGCTGTAGCCAATGATGTCGACCGGGATGTTCCAATGCGTAGGGTCCTGATAGAACGCAGCAAGATCGTCGAGACTCTCATGGACTATTGCCTTAGCCTCCGGCCCGCCGAACGCGCCATGGAAGTAGTGCCCGCCGATCTTATGTTGTTGGACGTTGCCAACGCCTCGGTAGTAATGCTTAGCTCCCGAGGCGGCGTTGTAGTGTTGCGACTCAAATACGTAAATTGCGGTGGAGTAAAGAGTGTTAGTGGGATCGGGAAAGTCGCCTCCGCGACCCGGGTTATTTGGATAATCCCAAGATCCATCAAACGCGGCGAGATAGCCGCTTATCCCCGGTACGGTTGCCGGCTGCGTGGCTTGGGCCGTGTTGCCCGTGGGTTGGGTGCTGGCCGGTGGGTTGCCGCTGACGACTTGAGTGGCGGGGGCGACGGCTAAGGCGAATTGTGCTTGATCGTAGTCGGTGGGGCTCGCGCCCAGAAGGTCGAGACTGGCGGGGATGGTGTCCGTGCCGACGGTCCAGGTGTGACTTGTGCCTCCGACGCCGTTCCCGAAGAGTTCGGTGCTGCCGGTACCGCCCGGAAGGCCGGACCATACCTGGATGTCGGCGCTGGTTGTCGAATCGAGAGAGAGGGTGACGGTTGAGCCGTTGGGCAGACCGGCAGAGGTCACGAGAAAAAGCGTGGCGTGTGATTCCCAGTTACTGTTGTTCTCGCTCTGGTTAGGAATCGCGGCCGATGAATCGCCCGGTGCGAGGCCGTCAACGGAGAGGGAAACATCCAGCGGCCGCACGTCGATAAATACGGTGGCGTATCCGCCAAGTTTGGAGCCGTCGGTGACTTGCCAAGTGAACCAGTCGCGGCCGGTGAAGCCGGCGTTGGGCGTGTAGGTGAATGCGCCGGTGGTGTCGTTGTGGGTGATTGAGCCGTGTTGCGGTTGCTCGACGATGGCTGCGACGGCAGGGTGGTCGGGGTCTGGGTAGGTCGAATCGCGGTCACCGGCTCCCGCGAGCAAGCCCGGCTGATCCACCTGAACGGCGCTGTCTTCAAAGATGCTATAGGATTGATTGCCCCCGACCTCGGGGATGGGGTCATAGGCGATGTTGTCGCCATCGGGGCTTTGGGTGTAGTCCACCTGCCAGCCCTTGATAAGCACTGTGGCCTGATTGCTGGTCTTGATGCCATCGCTGGCGGTGAAGGTGAGGATAACGGTGCCATGAGCGCCGGAGGCGGGAGTATAGGTGAAGCTGCCGGTGGTGGAATTGAGGGTCAGCGTTCCGCTGGCGGGCTGGGCAGCGGAGTAGGTTAGGGCCTCGGTGTTGGCATCGGACGCGTACAGTGTTCCGCTGACCGGCTGGGCGGAGTAGTCGTAGCCCGTGCCGGTGTAACCGCCATAACCACCGTAGCCGAGCGTGTCGTCGAAGTGGGCGGGGAGGTTGATCGTTTGGCTGACCGCCTCGGGCATTTCATCGGTGACGTTGATGGTGACCGTGGCGGTGTTGCTGGTGGCGCTCAGGTCGTCGGTGGCGGTGTAGGTGAAGCTGTCGGCGCCGACGAAGCCGCTGTTGGCGGTGTAGGCGAAGGTGCCGTCGCTGTTGAGCGTGAGCGTGCCGTGCGTGGGCTGGGTATGCGAGGCGATTTGCAGGGTGCGGTCGTTGGGGTCGGTGTCGTTGGCGAGGACGCCATCGGCGGCGGCAGTGACTGTCAGGGTATGGCCGTGGCCAATTGTGTATTGAAGGCGCGATTGGGCCCATGGGGGAGCAGTGGGATCATCGTTAAGAAGGCGCAGTTGTCCCACTGGCAACAGCGAAGCGGTGTTCGTGGCGGGTGACTCGCCACCATCGCTCATGCCGGTGATCTTGTAGTAGTTTGTCGTCCCCAGAACCGCGTCCTGATCGTGATAAGTGGACGTGTCGGGTCCAACCGAATCGATGAGCGTAAAAGCATTCCCGTCAACCGAGCGATAAATCTCGTAAGCACTCTCGTTGGATGAATTGTCGGACCAGGAGAGATCGACTTCACTTCCGGCAAAACTCGCGATTAACGCAGTCGGAGCTGCGGGAAATGTAAACGTGTCCCCTGCGCCCCTTCCTGAAGTCGCCGTGCTCTGCACTTCTTGAATGCCATAGTCATATTCGGTTGCCTCGTCAAGACCGGTGTCAGAATATGACGTTGAGCCTGGAGACAAAGTCGCAATAATCGCATAATTCTGACCATCGGTTGAGCGCAAGATGTTCACCGCTGTTGCATTGGAAATACTATTAATCCACGTCAAATTGATCTGAACCGCAGACACCGCCGTTGCCGAGACACTTGTCGGGTTTGGTAACGCGTACGTCGTGGCAACAGCAATGTTTGAGGGATAGGAGCTGTCTCCGGCGGCGTCTTTGGCGACGATCATGTAGGTATGCGTGGTCGTGGCGCCGGCTGTCGCATCGACGTACAGGGTGTCTTGAATGTTGGAAGCGAGGATTTGCGAATCGCGGTAAACATCGAAGCCTGTCGTGGTGGGATCGGTCGAACTAGGCCAGTCGAGTTCGACGCTCTGATTGTCGATTGGTGAGGCGGTGAGGCCGGTTGGGGCGGTGAGGAGCGGCAGGCTGGTGCCGTAGTCGGCGAGAATTGCGTTGAGGTCGAAGATGTTGACGCTGCCGTCGTAGTTGGAATCGCCCTGGGAAAAGGATTTGCCCGAGGTGTTGTAGTTGGGCAGGAGGGCGTTGAGATCGAAGATGTCGGTGGCCCGGTTGTGGTTGAAATCCGAGGCGCGGAAGAAAAATGGGGTGGTGAAGTCATGACCGGCGATCGAGTCGGAACCGACCAGTGGCAGGGAATTGGTCCTGTCGGTGATCTGCGAGCCGTGGAGGATGGCGGCGTAGTTGCCGTCGGATAGCTCGGCCGAGGCGTTGAGATCGTAGACAACCGAGTGCAGTGCGCTGGAATAGCTGCCGCTGGCGGCGAGCGTAGTGCCGGTATTCAAGTCGATGATGGTGACGGCGGAATTCCAGTTGCTGGCGGTGACGTCCTGATCGAAGGTGAAGGCGAGCTGATTGGGGAGGGCTTGGTCGTAATAGTAATTGATGTTGGTGACGGTGGGCGCGGTGGGGCCGGTTCTGCGGTGCAGATGAGTAGGCTTGCGGTGGAACAGGTTGAGCTTGTGGTGATGAGGATGATGGTTCTTTGCTTTGCCAGTGCCGGTGTCGGGGAGCGTGCCGGGCTGAGCCGGAACAGGTGCGATCCCCAATTCGGCGAGTTCGGCATTGAGAGTGGCGTCGAAGGCGGGGTTGTTGTATTCGAGGACTGCCAGATCGTGCTGGGCGGCGGGCTTCAGATGGGACCAGATGTAAGCCGGGTCGGTTGGGGCGGCGGACAGGAGGCAACGGCTTTCGAGGCACTCGACGACGGTGACGGCGGCGGCGTTGAGTTTAAGATGTTTGGGACTGCGTCTGGACACGAAATTTCTCCGGGTGACTGAACTGTGTAAGGACTGAATGAGGACTTAGAAATCCCCCCACCCCCGACTCTGCTAAGACGTCTATTTATACGGATCGGGGCGATGCGTCAAGAGAAAGCTGAAAAAAATATGGGAGGGCATGTATGTCAGAAAGCTCACAATTCTCAACGCCATGCATGGTCCCTCGGCACGGATCATGGGCGAGGCTGCTCATTCTTTGCGTGGGCCTTTGGCTTGCGAATGGTTTGCTCGACGCGCCACTACCGGACGCGGCTGCGAAGTTTGTCGATCAGGATCGGGAAGCGGAGAGATTGGCGGTTGGAGTTTGCGCCGCGCTGTTTGAAGGGGATGGTTCGACCCACTCGCGGACGGATCGGGCGCAATATTGCCTGGCTCATCTGCGGCCGGGCGTGGGGGATTGGGCCGCGGTGCCTTTGCCCGATTCGCTTTCATTTCTCCATTATGTGATTCGACCGTTTCGGTTGGCGTTTCGGCACTTGTGGCCGACGGCGGGGCATGGGGGCGTGATTTCCGCGATTTTCGCATAAGCGGGTTTCAAGTTCCGCGCGCGATGGCGACAATATTCCCGTTCTGGTTACATCTATAGATCCGGGGCATTCATTGGCGCGGGCTGAATTTCCCGCGGGAGCTGCCCATGCTGCTTGGCGACGTAACGGGCATTGCGCTGGCCATTATTGGCTTTCTGCTTTCATTGCAGGGGTTGTGGTTGCTGTGCCGGGCGATGTGGCCGGTGCGGGTGGGGCGGACCGCCCGGTGCAGCGGTCGATGGCTTGCATGCTTTTTGCTTGGGATTCCGGTGACCGGCGTTGCGATTCTGGCCGCGCTGTTTGTGGGCAAGACGTTTGGGGCAGTGGGGCAGATTGTGGGGTGGGCGATTGGGGGCGTGTTCGCGTTTTATGCTGGAACGGGGGCGAGCGGTTTTGTCACGATGATCGGGGAGCGACTTGCCTCGCCGGCCGATATGGGACGACCGTGGCGCGCGACGGTGCGCGGGGGCGTGGCGCTTGAGCTGACTTATCTGGTGCCGATTATCGGGTGGTTTGGCGTGCTGCCGGCTTCGATGATCCTTGGAGCGGGGGCGATGACGATGTCGCTGTTTAAGCGAGATAGAGCACCGGGAGCCGCGGTGCTCGAGAGTCGAAATCTGGAACCGCAGCATCAGCCTGAGATGGAACCCGTCGAGGCGATGTCGTGAAGTGGACGCGTCGAGAGATTCTGGCTGCGACGGCCATCGCTGGTGCGATGGGCGGTTGCGAGAAGATCATCAGCCGGGTGACGGAACATCTGGGGCAGGATGTTCCCGAGTCATTTGCCGTTCCGGATGGATCGGAAATCGATCCGGCTCATCATCTGCTCTCGCGGGCGGCGTTTGGTCCGCGGCCGGGGGATATCGATCGCGTGCGGGCCGTGGGGCGGGATCAATGGATCGAAGAGCAACTCAATCCCGACTCGATCGACGACAAGCTGTGCGATCTGCGCGCCCGGCGGTTTGAGGAGTTGGAGCAGCAGGCGGGCGAATCCTACGAATACGACCAGCGCGTGCTGCGACAGGACCTGGCGCGGCATACCTTGCTCCGCGCCGTTTACAGCAAACGTCAATTGTTCGAGGTGATGGTGGGATTCTGGACGGATCATCTCAATATCAATATTGGAAAAGGCGACTGCATTTATTTGAAGGGCACGGATGACCGCGAGGTGATTCGAAAGCATGCGCTGGGCAAGTTTCGCGACCTGATCCGGGCCTCGGCCACTTCGCCTGCCATGCTGATTTATCTGGATGGCGATCAGAACGCGGCGGGCGTGCCGAATGAGAATTATGGCCGGGAGTTGATGGAGCTGCATACGCTGGGAGTGGACGGCGGATACAGCCAGCACGATGTGTTTGAAGCCGCCCGCGCGTTAACCGGGTGGCGGGTGCGAAAAAAATTCCGGCGTGGGTCGGTGTACTTTGACCGGACCCGCCATGACGCGGGTGAGAAGCGGCTGCTGGGTCAATCGATCCCCGCGAAACTCGGTGAAAAAGAAGTGGATCGGGTTGTCGACATTGTTTGCGGTCATCCCGCGACGGCTCGGCACATCGCCACCAAGCTTGCCCGGCGATTTGTCAGCGATGCGCCTCTCCCGGGATTGGTGGATCGCCTTGCAAGGGTGTTTGGAGAAACGGATGGGGACATCAAGACGGTAATGCGGACGGTGCTGGCATCGGAGGAATTTGGGGCGTCGCGCGGGAATCGGTTCAAGCCGCCGTTTCGATTTGTCGTCAGCGCGTTGCGTGCGATCGGGGCCGATACGCATGCGCATCCGCCATTGATCGAATACCTGATGCGGATGGGCCAGGGCGTTTTCGAGTATCCAACGCCGGATGGCTACCCGGATAAAACCGAGCCGTGGCTTGGAACGCTGTTGTGGCGATGGAATTTTGCGTTCGCGCTGTCGACCGGGCAGGTGCCGACGGTTTCGGTCCCGATGGAAAGGCTTCAGCACGTTCTCAAACAGAGTTCGCAGGCGATGGAGGAGCGGATTTTTGAATACTTCGCGGGCCGAGCACCGGCGAGTGAAGAGGGACAATCGTTGCGAGATGGGTGCGCTGGGCTCACGGACGCAGAGCAGGTTGCGCTGGTGATGGCGTCACCGCAGTTCCAGTGGTATTGAGTCTAAAATGATCGTGCGCGATTCCGCGCCTTTTCGTGGCATGGCTTTCCCCTTCGGGTCTGAGCCTCAGGGTCGAAGACAAGCCATGATCGTAGGGGCTGACGACCAGCGCCGGGTGAGATGTGGGAAAACCAAGTTTCGACGCAAGGACAACCTTCTGATCCGCCGGCAGAAAATGCTCCCTTAAGGAAAGTTGGTTTTCCCACATCTCACCCGGCAACAGACCCGAAGCGTCCGTGACCACGGCCTGGAAGGCCGTGCCACTTAAATGCGATGGCGAGGAATCGCGCACGATCATTTTTAGTTTGCACGTGCTTGCAGGGATTGAAAACCTCTGTCACGAGGGAGCGGTGGTCGTCATGGGCATTTCATCGCGTCGCAGCTTTATTCGGAGCCTGGTGTTTGGAGGAGAGCCGGTTGTTGCGCATGCCGGTGAGCGGGCGTTGGTTTGCGTTTTTCTTCGGGGTGGGGCGGACACGTTGAACATGGTGGTGCCGTACGCGGATGGGGATTACTACGCGAATCGGCCGACCCTGGCGATTGTCGATCCCGGTAAGCACGCGGCCGATGCGGCGATTCGGCTCGATGATTTCTACGCGTTTCATCCCAAGCTAAAGCCGCTGGTAGCTCCCTATGCCGAAGGCCGGCTTGGAATCGTGCAGGCGGTGGGGAGCGATAATCCGACGGGTTCGCATTTTGATGCCCAGGACCAGATCGAGCACGGGGCGGCGTATGGGAGCCAATTGGGCGGTGGATGGCTGGCGCGACACCTTCGCACGCGAGCCGGGCAGGCTCCGGGGCCGTTGTCGGCGGTTTCGATGGGAGCGGCGATCCCGGAATCGCTCCGGGGTGCGGGCGGGGCCAGTGCGATTCGATCACTGGAGGACGTTCATCTGCCTGTGACAGCAGCGAGCCCACAGCGCGTGGCAGCGGCACTTGCGACAATGTACGGCACGCAGGTAGGCGTGCTTGGGCGGCAAGGGACTGAAACGCTCAAGCTGTTGCAAAGGGTGGAGGCGCTTCACGGGAAGCCCTACCGGCCGGAAGCGGGGGCGGAATATCCGGCAGGTGATTTCGGCGGTGGGATGCACGAGATTGCCCGGCTGATTAAAGCTGGAGTGGGATTGGAAGTGGCCTGCATTGACCTGGGAAGCTGGGACACCCATTTTTTCCAGGGAACCGCTGGGGGCCAGCAGGCCAGTTTGATCGATGTGCTGGCAAAGGGACTGTCGGCGTTTGATGCGGATATGAAATTCCATCGCGATCGCGCGACGACGATCGTGATGACTGAGTTTGGTCGTCGGTTATACGAGAATGGATCGCTCGGTACGGATCACGGGCGAGGCTTCGCGTTCTTTGCAATGGGGGCGGGGATCCGGGGCGGGAAAGTTCATGGGGATTGGCCGGGCCTTAAGGAAGAGCCAAGATTGCCGGGGCCGGGTGGGATGGAAGTGAGGATCGATTATCGATCGGTTCTTTCGGAGATTCTAGCCGGGCCGATTCGCAATGATCGGGTTGGGGAGGTGTTTACGGGGTTTAAAGCGACGCGGGTGGGATTGGCAAGTTGATCACCTCCAGCACGCGATCACCACGATCAGGGCGAGCCATAACAAGGCGATCTCAATCCATGTGTTTAACCATTCGCCACGGTTTTCATTTCCATTAGGGGAGTAGTCGGACTCATTCAGTGTGTCGATGCCGCTCTGCATGGTTGGCCTCCTTTTGACCATTTCACCAGGTCTTACGAGCGGAGGGGCCAATCCTTACATGACTTGATTTATCACGAGTTATGGCCGGTTTTGGCATCGACACTTCGCGGTGACGGCTGATCGATGTCCCCATTTTGCAAAAGTGGGCCTCGATCCCACAAGACACAGCCGAGGCGCATGGGTTATCATGTAGAGAATGACAAGCTACGTGCCGAAAAAGATGGGTTATCGCTGGGTCCTGCTGTCACTTTCTAGTCTATTTCTGGGGGTTGCGACGGCGCGGGCCGACGACTATTTCCCCCCGCCGGATACCGAGGGCGGATGGCGAACGATCACCGAACCGGCCAAGGTGCTTGAGACGACGGGCGTCGACGTCGCAAAACTCGATCAGGCTTTTGAATATGTATCCCGCAGCAGCCAGCATGGCGGACTGCTGGTCGTGCGGCACGGGTATCTCATTTACGAGAAGTATTATGGCAAGGGCAACCGCGAGGCCATCCCGACGATGGCGTCGGTAGGCAAGGCGTTTACCAGCATCGCGTGCGGAATCATGCTGCACGAGAAGCACGATCAGATTCCCGATGGATTGGATACCAAGGTTTTCACGCAGAAGTATCTGCCCGAAGCGATGCCGCTGGACGACCCTCGCAAGGCAGATATCACGCTTGGCCACTTATTGTCGATGGGGGCGGGATTTCATGGGGAAGGGACCAATCCCGGGTTCGTGAACTTTGTGCCATCGGTGAAGCTGGCGGCGGCGCCGCGCGGGCGGAACCTGGATCAGGACATGTCCGCATTGCGAACGCCACTCTGGACAGCGCCGGGGGGCGGGTATTCGTATGCGTCGAGTTCGCCGCACGTGGCTTCGATCGTGCTGCGGCATCTGGTGGGCATGGAGATGCAGAAGTACATCGACGAGAAACTTGCCAAGCCGATGGGCTTCGGGAAGTGGGGGTATGGAACGCATCGGGGCGACACGACGATTCCGCACACGCCAGGCGGCGGGGATGTGGCGGTTCGGCCGACCGATGCGCTGCGGTTTGAGTACCTCCTGCTGCACAAGGGAAAGTGGAAGGATCAGCAGCTTGTGCCGGCTGAATACGTGGAGGCATGTGGGAAACCGAATCCTTACCAGAAGCACGCGCCGTTCAGCCTGATGTTTGAAATCAATGCCGATGGGCATGTGGCGGGCGCGCCGAAGGATGCGTTCTTCAAGTCGGGGGCGGGCGGGTTTGGCGTTTGCGTGATCCCTTCGCTGGATATGGTCATTTACAAGATGTCGGGAGACGATCCTCAGTACGATCCGGCACGGACAGGCATCCCCCAGGACTACAAATACGATGGCTCCCGCGATAAATGGAAGCCGGCGTCCCGAAGCCAGTTCAGCGATGGTCCGATTGGGACCGATGACGGGCTTCGGCGGGTGACGGAGATGGTCGCGGCGGCGGTTTCCCCGACAAAATGAGCGCGTCCCGGATGAAGCCAACGATGGACCCATTCCAACGTATCTCAATATAAGGAAAGCATGTTAGTTCCACGTGACCCCCACGCCGGCGCAGCGCCGCCCCGGATTCTCCCGCTGCCTTCATTCGCGCCGGGAGTATACGGGGCGACGTTCCGCGGAGTACCGCTCCACTTTGCCCCGGCGTGGGGTCATCCCGGTGAGCATCCGTACGGTGGGATTCGAGGTCGGTGTCCAATGACTTGGAGGCGACGGCAGTGATTCGAATCTTGAGATGGACATCATGCTTGGTGTTGGTTTGGGGGGCCATGTCGTATGCCGCGGCTGAGAAGCCCGCACCGCTGTGGATTCTCACGCCACTGTCGAAGCCACAGCCTCCGACTGGCGTTACTTCATCTAAAAATCCCATCGATGCGTTTGTCGCGGATCAGTATCGCGAGAAGGGGCTGAAGCCGGTTCCCCTCGCGGATAAAGCGACGCTGCTACGGCGCGTTTACATGGATTTGGTCGGCATCCCGCCGACCGTCGCGGAGCAGGATGCGTTTGTGCATGATGCTTCGCCGGATGCGTATGAGAAGGTGGTCGATAAGTTACTGGCCAGCGAACAGCACGGCGTGCGCTATGGGCGGCATTGGCTGGATGTGCTGCGGTATGCCGATGCCGATGAGCGAATGATCGCGGCGCCGGGAATCTATCTTTGGCGCGACTGGGTGATTCGGTCGTTGAATGATGATGTGCCGTACGATCAGTTCGTTCGGGCGCAGCTGACGGGATACCGAACGACCGAGCGGACGCAGATTTCGGCGACGGGGTATCGATCGGCGTCGGAGCCGCGGCCGGATGATTTGTTCGCACTGGGATTTCTGGCGCGCGGCCAGGTGATCCGCGATGCAAAGGATGGCCAGGAGTTGGCGCTGAGCGCGGTCGAAACCGTTTCGACCGCGTTCATGGGGCTGACGGTGGGGTGCGCGAAGTGTCACAATCACAAGTTTGATCCGATTCTGGAGCGCGACTTCTATTCGATGAAGGCGCTGTTTGATCCGCTGGTGGTGCGGAAGATCTACCTGGGAACCCCGACTGAGATTTTTGCCGGCGGGAAGGCGGCTGATGAGACCGATCGGCGTCGGGCGGCGGTGCAGAAGCCTTTGGATGAATTGACCGAGCCGTACAGGAAGAAGTTGTTTGCCGAGCGCGTGGCGATGCTGCCGCCTGAGGTGCAGCCGATCATGC
>DAIRGS010000222.1:0-11897 GCA_036794395.1 Tepidisphaeraceae bacterium
GCGGTGAATTATTCGGGTTAGATCGCATGGCGGCGGTGTCAGCCCCAGCCCAGGACGAGCTGCTCGCCGATCAGGGGTGGGAGCTTTCTTGCGCGGAGCCAATCGGAGCGGACGAATTGCTCGGAGAGCACGAGGCGGTCTGAGAGGCGGCGGTCGGTGAGGAAAAGCTTGCGAACCAGTTTTGCGCAATTGCACTGGCGGCTGCGGTGGAGCAGCACGATGTGGGAGGGAAGTGACGCCCCGGATCGCTCATGGCGGTCGAGGATTTGCCGGACTGCGTCGAAGGATTGTTCATTGGAGAGATGTCCGCGGCCGCCCATGATTCTGTTTTTGAGAAACGCCGGGCGGAGGCTGTCGAGTTGCATCCGGGGATCGTAATTGGCCTCGATGGCCAATACGTCGAGGTGGATGAATTGCTCGATCAGATCAGCGGGTACGTGGCCGAGATCGGTGGCGAATCCCATGCGCCAGCCGTCGCTTTCGACGATGAATCCGTTGCAGCATTTCTGGTCATGGGCGACGGCGATGGGGTACACCGTTAAGCCGGGGAGTGGGTCGAATGCGGAAGTGAACATGACGACGTTTGGGGCCAGGTGGTCGCCGGTCAGTTCAAGTAATTTCGCCACGCCGTCGGCATGACAGTAAACGCGAATGTCCTGTTTGAGGATGGTGTTGGCCCATTCGGAGGAAAAGTGGTCGCTGTCGAGATGGGTGAGGCAAATGGCGGAGATGTCTTTTATGGATGCACCGGTGCCGTTCATCCGCTTGGCGGTGTTGCGGGGGCCGAGGCCGGCGTCGACCAGCATCGAGCCGGACTCTGTGCGCACGATCGCGCAGTTTCCGCTTGAGCCGCTGGCCAGAATGCATACTTCAACCCACATCCGTGTCTCCAAAAACAACTTGAATTGAGGACAATAGGACGGTCCAAGAAGTTTAACCACAGAGGGCACGGAGAACACAGAGAGCACAGAAGAAATCACGGACGGATTGCAAGGGTTTGCAGGACTTTCGGGTTTGGTGTGTGAAATTCCGCAGCCCACCGGCTGGGTTGAATGTTAAAGACTTAGCCGCAGATAAACGCAGATGGCCGCAGATGAGAATTGGGAATGGGGGAAGAATGAACCACGGATTACACTGATAACACGGATGAGGAACAACATGGGAGTCGAAAGATGACGCTGGATAGTCGGCTTGAGTAGTTGGGCGAAATGATGGACGGTCGACGTCCGACGGCGCCACGGTTTGTTTGCCCGGCTTGGGGGTGGACGGGGTGGTTCAGAGCATCACCTCGTGACCGAGGAAGGATAAGCGTCAGCATCGGGTGTGTTGGAGGGAAGGGGCGATGCCCTCATATACAAACCGATGGCGCGGATGCGTGGCCGGGGTGGGAACTTCTTCAGGTTCCTTCTCCGCCCTACCCGCCTTGCAATAAGGAGGAGATCATGCCTTTCAAGAGGAGGAGCCGTGAAAGGCGACATCAAAGAGCCGCAGATGACGCGGATGACCTCAGATGAAAACAAGGCAGGTCTTTTCTTATCTGCGGCCATCTGCGTTTATCTGCGGCTTTAGTTCTTGATCTTTCTCCGCGGTCTTTGCGGCTCTGCGGTGAATCTACTACACGCGGCGACGAGGGCGGACACGGGGGCCCCCGTGTCCGCCCAACACCACCCGCATCGCGCAGCGATTCCTTATTGTCTTCCGCCCCGATACCCAAGGCAGCCAAAATATCACCGTGAACAGCGCAGTTTTGCCTGCGGTGAGCGAACTCGAATCCGTACTCCGAATTTGAAGCTGGCACGCAGGTAAATCCCAGCGTCAGTCCTTTCCCCAACATCCTCTTCTATCCCAGTCAATTGCCAAACTCGAAGCTCATCCCCTAGGCAAATCCCAGCCCTCCCCTGCACCAAAAGATCAGGTCGATCCTACGCCACCAGATCGGTTATCGCCCCCTCGGTCGTCCGCGAACATGTGCGACCACCGCGGCGATCTTCCGTGCATTACCGACCAGTGGGCAAACCGGGGTTCGATCTCTACAATCCGCCGGCTCTTATTCAAGAAAGGCGATCAATGTCCGCTGAGTTCACCATGCCGCAGATGAGCGACACCATGACGGAAGGCACCGTCGTGAAGTGGCTCAAGAAAGAAGGAGACAAGGTCAAGCAGGGCGAAGTCATTGCCGAGATCGAGACCGACAAAGCGGTCATGGAAAGCGAGGCGTTCGATTCAGGGACAATCGCGGCCATCCTCGTTCCCGAAGGGCAGAAGGCCAAGGTGGGCGGCGTGCTCGCCGTGATCGCAACCGGCAGCGAGTCAGTCGCCGATATCAAAAAGAAATACGCATCGGGCGCGGATAAGCCGCCGGCAGCTGCGCCTGCGCCGGCGGAACAGGCTTCCAAGGCGCCATCCCCTGCCGCACCTCCTGCTTCGCCCGCCCCCGCCACCCAACCCGCGACCGCGGCCGCCGCGCCAAAGCCGATAAAATCAACGGGCACCTACAACTTCGACATCATTGTGATCGGTGGTGGCCCTGGCGGATATGCCGCCGCCATTCGCGCCGGACAACTGAAAAAACGCGTGTTCTGCATCGAAAAAGAAAGCCTCGGCGGCACCTGCCTTAACTGGGGATGCATCCCAACCAAGGCGCTTCTCGAAGATGGAGCATTCATTCGCCGGCTTCGCACCGAAGCCGACAAGCACGGCTTATCGTTTCAAAACCTTCAGATCGATTTCGGCAAGCTGATCGGCCGCAGCCGGGGAATCGCCGACAAGCTCGCCAAAGGCGTCGGCCACCTGTTCCAGAAATATGGCGTTCAATCCGAAAAAGGCACCGGCCAGTTGCTCGCCCCCCACCGCGTCAAGATCACGACCGAAAAAGGCACGCGCGAAATCACCGCCGAGCACGTCATCCTCGCCAGCGGAGCCAGGGCGACGCCGCTGCCCTTCGCACCCTTTGATGGCAAGTCGATCATCAGTTCCCGCGAGGCCATGGTGCTGCCGCAACAGCCCAAGCGAATGGCAATCATCGGAGCCGGAGCGATCGGCTGCGAGTTCGCCGATTTCTACAACGCGATCGGTACTGAAGTCACAATCGTCGAAATGCTCCCGCAGATTCTCCCCAACGAAGACGATGATGTCGCGCGCGTTCTCAAGAACAGCTTCACCAAGCGCGGGATCAACGTCTTTACCGGTACGAAAACCGACAAAGTCGAAAAAATCCCCACCGGCGTAAAGCTCACACTGTCCGGCGAGAATGCCAAGACCATCGAAGCCGATGTTGTGCTTGTGGCCATCGGCGTCACGGGATACGTCGAAGGCCTCGCGGCCCCCGAAGCCAAACTCGAGCTTTTCAAGAGCCGGGTAAAAGTCGATCACGAATATCGCACCAATCTCGAAAATGTCTGGGGCATCGGCGATTGCGTGAGCCTCCATTGGGAAGCAACCAGCTCGATGGCCGGCTACCGCCATCCCGATCTCGCCCACGTCGCGCATCACGAAGCCGTGAACGTGGTCGAGCACATCTGCGGCATATCCGATCACACGATCGACTACAGCCAGATCCCAGCTTGCACCTACACCCATCCGCAAGTGGCCAGCATGGGCTTTGGCGAAAAGAAACTGCGTGACCAGGGCCGCCAGATCAAGCTCGGCAAGTTCCCCTTCACCGCCAGCGGCCGAGCCCTCGCCGCCGGTGAAACCGAAGGCTTCGTCAAGCTCATCTTCGACGCCAAGTACGGCGAACTCCTCGGCGTCCACATGGTCGGCGAAAACGTGACCGAGCTCCTGGCCGAACTGGTCCTGGCGCGCAAGCTCGAAGCCACCGAAGCCGAAATCATCGAAGCCATGCACCCGCACCCCACCATGAGCGAAGCCGTGATGGAAGCCGCCGGACTGGCCGATGGTCGCTCCATTCACCTGTAACGTTCTTTCGTCCGCTGATGCCCCGCGGATCCACCCTCGGCGGTTAGTGCCGCCCGTTGAGGAGGGCGGCGGGTCGGAGTATCGTGGCGGCAACAATCTGCCAGTCGTGTCGTGACACGACCACGAGGACTCCAAATGCGCTATTCCGAATTGATTCAGTTGTTCTTCGAGCGGTCCAATGCACTGCAATGGTATTGGACGTTGTACGTGGTCGTGGTCGGCGGGCTGTTGGCGTTTTCTTCGCTGCGCGTGCGCCAGGATGCAATCACCGGGACTCTCGTCACCGTTTTGTTCGTCCTGTTTGCCTACAAGAACCTCGGGGCGATTCACGATACGACCGTTCAGCGATTGGCGACGCTACAGGCCATCCACGAGTACCCGACGTCCGGCCGCCAAGATGCCTTGAACACTCGTCGCGACAATGAGTTTCTGGAGCCCACGTTGGTAGCCCCGGCGTATGAGGGCGTTCGGAATTTCCACATCGCGAGCGATGCGCTGACGATCGCAGCGATTTGGGCGATGGAGCTGCGCCGTGTGAGGGCGAAACGAAATGCAATCCCTGCCCCGGAGTGATGAGAGTTGCCTGAAGCCGGACAGATCAGTGGGCGGGCACGGGGGAATCGGCACATCGACGGGCCTGGAAGTCGTGGAGCGCTTTCAGCGCCTCCGGACGCACGATCACTGAGGGACGCGCCCGGCGCAGTTCGGCCAGCGCTTGCTCTACGGTTTCCGCACTGCCGGAAGTCAGGAGATACGCACCTGCGACGGTGGCCGTGCGCGAGTACCCGGCCTTGCAGTGCAGGTAGACCGTACCCGCGCCGGCATGTCCTTCGATGAAGGCGATTGCCTCGTCGAATTGGTCGGGCGTTGGCGCGGTCAAATCCAGGATCGGTAGCTGAAGGTATGGGAGGTGGCGGAAAGTGGCGGCCTCCGAGAATTCGGCGGTCAGGTCGACCACCGCGGTGACCCCGGCGGCGCGGGCTTCGGCGTCGGAGAGACGCCGGCCGATCAAGAGCCGGTCGGTCAGTCGATCGTAGGCCTGGCACCGGCGCGCGTAGTACATCAGCGAGAGACGCTGGCCGAGCAACACCGGACCCAACAAAAGCCGGGTCGTCCATGGGTGCCTGCCGTTTTCCTTTCGATAGATGCCCGGGCCGAGGACGAAGTAGCCCGCCGCAATGAACGCCGTGGAAAGTGCGGGCCAGAGCAGCACGCCGGACCAGGGCATGAACACCATCGCCAGCCCGGTGAGGAGAACTGCGCCCGCGGCATGGTATATCCCGACCCGGCGGTTGGGGGTGAAGCGTTGCAGGAGGGGTTCGTCGCGGAAGAAATGGAAGCACAGAATCGCGAGGGCAAATCCTCCGAGGATGTCGATCACGTGGTGCTGGTAAGTCAGCAGCGGCGAGAGCGCGATCATGATGAACCAGAAGGCGACGGCCCGTCGAAGCTGACCTTTAAGGTTCCGGTCGTACGTATCGAACAGGATCGCGCACAACGCGATGTGCAGAGAAGGGAATTCGTTGAACGGCAGATCCAGGCTGCGGAAGTTGTTGAAGATCAGCCCGAGCGGGCCATTGACCTGGGGACGTTCGAAAGCGAACCGCAGGGGAAACAGAAGGAAACACGCCCCGGCGATGAGGATCGCGGCGGCGATGCGGGCCGCGAGCGTGCGGCGCTGGCGGTCGGAGCGCACCACAAATGGCGCCGCAACGAAGAACAAATCGATCGACATGTACGGCAGAATCATCGCGGGAACAAAGGGGATGTGGCGTTCCCAGGCGAAATAGAACGACGGGACCTGCGCCCGGCGGCTGGTGACCCAGTTGCAGCCGCCGTAAACCACTAGAAACAACGCCGAGAGCGCGGCGGCGGTGCGGGCTGCCTTCCAGAAGGGCTTCATCGCGATACCCGCCGTGCGACCGACACGGTGAAGATCCCCCACCGGTCGATGTCCTGCTCGAGCTTCTCGAAACCCGCCGCCCGAACCAGCGCATCCATCTCTCCCTGTGAGCGCCGTCGCATGATCCACGGCTTCCCCTCGCGGTTGGTGAGCGTCCGGGCGATCAATTCAACCTGCGGGTGCCAGGGCTGGCAGGTGTAAAGCAGGTAGCCACCCTCCTCCACGGCGTCGGCGATCGCCTGGAGCGAGCGGAGGACCGGGGCGTTGTCGGGGAACAACTCGTAAAGCCCCGACACGACGGCGATCGTCGGGCCGGGCGTGACCTGGGCGAGCGACGCGCGGTCGAAGGCGTCGCCTTGGACGACGGTGACATCGGGCAGTTGCAACTGGTCGGCGAGCTTGCGAGCGGCGTCGAGGTTGGCCTGGCGGTAGTCGCGGAGGCTGGCGGAGATCGGAATCCCGGCCAGGCGGTGCATGGTTTCCAATATGTATCGGCCGGGCCCGGAGGCGATGTCGAGGATGTGGACCGGGCGGCCCGAGCGATGGACGCGATCGATGGTGGCGGCGAGAAGGCGCTCGAGGTTCTGCCGTCGGACCCGGATGCCGCGCCAGCCGACCGCGTTGAGGTAGAAATAATCGATCAGTCTGCCCAGGGGCGTGACGCCACGGGGCTTGTTCTCGTAGACGTAATCGAGCGTGACGCCGGAGTCGAAACCGGCGCGCCAGCCAAGTCGGATGCCGGTCGAGAGCCCTCCGTAGAGCTTCATCGCGGCGCGCGCAATCGGCCATCGCAGCGAGCCGGGCGCGCGGAGCAGGTCATATTCGGTGCGGGAGAAGCCTCCCTTGTCGGCGTCGAGAAAGGCATCCGCCACAGGGGATCGGGCGAGGCATTCTTCGAGGAACTTGCCGGCGCGGTCCACGACAATCCGGCATTCTTTTTCGTGGAACAGCGAATGGTAGAAGCCCGGGAAGACTTCCATCTGCTTGAACCGCGACCCGAGCCGGCGGTAGAACTCACGCTGGGCGGGGATCTGCACGACCCAGTCGCTGCCGGCGGCGAGGATGAGCGTCGGCGTCCCGATGGCGGCGGCATCGGCAACCAGACGTGTCGCAGTGTCGTGTAGGTCTAGCAGGATGTTGACGGCAATCTGGCGGAAAATGAGCGGGTCGGCATCGTACGCGGCCGCCTGGGCGACGTCGTGGGTAAGCATCCGCGCCTTGACGTAGCTTTTGACCGCGCCGCCCGGAAGGAACTTCTCCTTGAGGCGGAGGAATGGGATTGCGAGCGGTACGTAGAGCTTCACGCGGAGCGCGGGCGCGGCCAGGACCATGCCGCGGATCGGCGGGGCGAAGTCATGCACCCAGGCCGCGGCGATGACCGCGCCGACGCTGGAGGCCAGGACGGCGGTGTTCTCGGTTGCGACGCCGTGTGCACGGGCGACGTGGCGGGCAAAGCAGTCGACGTCCTTGATGACCCCGGCAAGGTTGGGGGCGCGTCCGCGTTCGCCGGACGAGCGCCCGTGGCCGCGCTGGTCCCAAGCGAACATCGCAACGTCGGGGAGATTCAGTGCGTCGACAGTCTCCTGCCAGCGCCCGGAGTGTTCGTGGCCGCGGTGGAACAGAAGAAGTGCTCTTGTGGCAGGCCGGTCGGGGAGCCACGCGCGGTAGAACGGCGTTGTGCCATCCCAGGACGTGAAGGTGTGCTCGGTCACTTGCCGTCCGGGCTTCGGCACCTTGCGTTCGACGGCGGAGCTAAGTGGCGACAACTGCGCGGTCATGTTTACCCCTGTTTGCCGTAAAAGCGGATCATGTGGAGAAACAGCGGGCTCGAATATATCAGACTGTCGATGCGGTCCAGCACTCCCCCGTGACCCGGGATGAGCGAGCCCATGTCTTTGACGCCGATCCCGCGCTTGATGACGCTCATGCCCAGGTCCCCCAGTTGCCCACCGACGCCGACGATCAGCCCCGTGAGCAGCAATTGAACGGGTCCAAAGTTCGGGAAGGAAAAACGCAGGAGCCATGGCAAAATCATGGAAAAGACGAGAGCGCCGAGGGCGCCTTCCCACGTCTTTTTGGGGCTGACCTGTGACCGCAAAAGGTGCTTTCGGTCACGGCCCAACAGCCTGCCGAACAGGTAGGCGGCAACGTCGTTGAGCTCGACGGCCAGCAACAGGTAGAGCAGAAACCCGCCGCCGCCCGGAACGTCGGCTATCAGCGCCACGTGAAGGAACATCCATCCGACGTAAAGGAAACCTAGCAAGGCCACCGACATGATCAGGAATTGCCCTTCAGTGCGATTTTGGAGGATCGGAATGAGCACGAACAAGGCGACCGCATATGCCGGCAGCGTCATGTAGAGGCCGTACCAGCCCGTCGAGCCGTTGTGGGGATTGCGCATCATTGCCGCGATGCCTGCCGCGAGGACGAGCAGATACCCGGCGGCGGTCATCAGCCTCTCGCGGCACAATTGCGTGGCACGTGCGAACTCCCTGAATCCCATCAGGGCAAAAAGAATGAACAGCAGGATCGTGGGCCGGCGGCCCAGATAAATCGCGCCGAACGCCAGGGGAGCCAGGACCCACCAACTGCCGTACGTCGCCCACACCGGCCGCAAGTTGCGCCGTATGACAAATGTGAGGAAGGCGAGAACGCCGCCGGCCACGATCAGGATCGCGAGCAAGACCGCCACGTAGACCAGGAAGATCTTGTCTTGCTGCGGAGAGTCGGTGGGCATGGGTTCTTGTCGGGATGCGTTATGTCGGAGTCTGTCTGGCGGCCAACGTAACCAGAATCCGCCTTAGACGAAAGGCGATCGTCTGAACGCAGCCGACAATTACGATCAGACACGTCCAGTCGAGAATCGTGAAAGGTCCGAGCCGAACATCACCGCCGTGGAAATGGATGCCGGCGAAGCTGATCCAGGCGCCGGCGTGAAGCGCGACCATCCGCCAGGGCTTGGACATGACGCCGCCATATTCACGGCGCGCCCCCGCCGCCTGGCCGAGCGTGCCGACGTAGGCCGTGAGCACAGCGAGTATGGCGGCCCAGTAGCCGGCTAGTGGGGCGCAGAGGCCGCTATGAGCGACGCCGACGAAGATCAGCAAATCGGAAACGCGGTCGGGGAGTTCGTTGACAATTTCGCCGCGCGGAGAGGCTTTGCCGGAGGCCAAAGCGACCATGCCATCGAGCATGTTGAACCACAAGCGGACGTAGCAGAAACCTGGCGCGATCAGCAGCAGCCAGGGAAACCGCCCCGCCTGCCAGAAGCATAGCCCGGCCAAGGCCGCGGCCATGACAGAGGCGTAGGAGACGGCATCAGGATGAATGGCAAACCGGACGCAGAAACGCACCGCCGCCTGGGCCGTGCTGCGGAAAACGCCGGCGATGGGCCGACGCGACGTGGGCTGATAAGGACCTTGCACCCGCGATCCCCTAAAGCCGGGAGTATACCCGCACCCAGATCCGTCGGCCACCTTCTACATTGTCCGCGCATCCCCAAAACTCGCAGCTTGACGCGGCGCTCAACCCCAAAGACCATTCCACCCGTACTTACGCGGCGTCCCCCGACAACGCGACCAACCAATGCCCCAACGCTCAACCCCCATCCTACCCGGCTCCACCCTCGGCGTCCTCGGCAGCGGCCAGCTTGGCCGCATGTTCGCCATCGCCGCCCGGCAGATGGGCTATCGCGTCCACACGTTCTCACCCGACTCAGACACGCCTACGGGCCAGGTTGCCGATCTCGAAATTGTCGGGCCGTATGAAGATCTCGATGCGGTGCGGAAGTTCTCGCGCGGAGTCAAGGTCGTCACCTTCGAGTTTGAAAACGTCCCGGCCGCGACAGCGCAAGCCGCGGCGGAATGTGCCCTCGTTCGGCCCAATGGTTCTGTTCTCCACACGACCCAACACCGCCTCCGCGAGAAGACGTTTCTCTCGGGCAATGGCTTCCCCGTAACCCCGTTCCGCACCATCCGTTCGATCACCGACCTGCAAACGGCCGTGCGAGACCTCGGCCTGCCCGGCGTATTGAAGACCGCATCCTTCGGCTACGACGGCAAAGGCCAGTTCACCCTTCGCAAACCCGCCGATATCGCAACTGCATGGGGTGACGCAAGCACCACCGAGCGAATCTACGAAGCCTTCGTCGACTTCGAAAAGGAAATCTCCGTCATCGCGGCCCGCGGCCTCAATGGCGCATTCGCCCACTGGGGCGTCATCGAAAACACGCATCACAACCATATCCTCGACCTGTCGATCTGCCCCGCCGACGTCCCACCCTCGGTAGAAAAAGAAGCCATCGCGATCGTCCGCGGCATTCTTGAATCACTCGATGTGGTCGGCGTCCTGTGCGTCGAATTCTTCCTGACCCGAAGCGGAAAGCTGCTGGTCAATGAACTCGCTCCCCGGCCTCATAATTCCGGGCATCTGACAATAGATGCGCACGTCACCAGCCAGTTCGAGCAGCAGTTGCGCGCGGTGTGCGGCCTGCCGTTGGGATCGACCCGCCAGCACAGCCCCGCTGCCATGGCAAACCTGTTGGGAGACATCTGGGACGCCGGCGAGCCAAACTGGGAAAAAGCCTGCGCCGACGACCTGATCAAATTACATCTGTACGGCAAGGCCGAGCCCCGCCGCGGTCGTAAGATGGGCCATATCACCGCGCTTGGACAAAACCGCCTTGCAGCGGCGGAAGCGGCCCACACAGTCCGAATGGCGCTTCAATCCAGATAATGGGCGATTACACCTCCCGTCGCGCAATCCAATGCTCACGCTCCACTTGCAGCTCACCTCCCAATTCGAATGCCCCAATTCTTTTCTCCGGCACGGATTCTGCTCTTCCATTCAGCGATCCCCGGCGATTTGCCGATGATCGCTTCGGCGATCTGATAAATGATGGCCGGCCTTGGCGGAGAATGCATATGACCCCAACCCTCCCACTGTGTGCGGCCCCGCGAGCATATAACCTGTTGGCCCGCCAGATCGCCTCCATCAATTCCCCCGATGCCCTGCTACACGGCGCGTTGGCAATCTCCATGCACCAGATGGAAGAAGTCGACGCTGCCGCGGTCGATGCGACCTTGCAGGGATACGCCGACACGATACGCGGCCGCGTGCACGGATCTCAGCCGCAGGCTCTGCTTGCCCATCTCCACGATTTTCTGTTTGAAGAAGAGGGTTTTCGCGGCAATCACGAGGATTACTACAACCCCAGGAACAGCTTCCTGCCGGCTGTGCTTGAAACCAAACGCGGACTGCCGATCACGCTAAGCCTTTTGTACAAGACCGTAGCAGAACGTTTGGGACTGCATGTTTGGGGCATCGGGTTGCCGGGCCATTTCCTGGTCGCTGTCGATATCGATGGCGCCGCCATGATGATCGATCCCTATGCCCAGGGACGTGAACTCTCGACCGATGAGGCTCACGACAAGCTTCAGGAGATGTTCGGCGAAGAGGTTGAGTGGTCGCCCGAATTGCTGGGGGCCGCGTCAAACCGTCACTGGCTGACGCGGATTCTGCAAAATCTGCTGAACGTGTACGGCAGCAACAATCACTTCGCCGACGTGGCGGCAGTCCTTGAAATGGAAATGCTCCTGTGGCCCGAACAGAGCCACCTTCAGCGCGATCTCGGATTGGTCTTGGCCCGGTGCGGCTTATCTGAGCCCGCCTCGCTGTGGCTGAATCGATATCTAAAGACCAATCCAGATGATCCCCAGACCTCCCAGATCAAAGAGCTTCTGGGCGTCCTCACCGCGTGACAGGACGCGCGCTAGGGCCGTATTTGTCACGTTTCGTCCCATCTGTCACACTGCATCCCAGTGTTCCATCACGGAACCGAACAAAACGTTAACCAATTTTGACCTTCGGGAGCGATATTTCTACTCTTTGCTGGCGCCGACATTCCTCACTGTCCCGAGTCCGCGACCGCGCGATGTACTCTTCCCGCCGAGCGAATTCCTAGAAACCCGTTTCGCCGCGACTAAGAGGAGCGCTTCCCCCCATTCCAATTCAGCAACACATGTTTAACGTCGAGTAGAGAAGAGGCGCAGTCATGTTTAGACCAATGACTTCCAGT
>DAIRGS010000223.1:0-11887 GCA_036794395.1 Tepidisphaeraceae bacterium
CCGCTCCGCCCCCGACCCCGCCGCGAGCTTGCCCGCCACCGCCGCCTCGCCCCGTCCCAAAACCCCCGCCGCGCGCTTGATTGTATTGCCCGGAGGACGTGCGCGAGCCCGAGCCCATCGTCCCGCCAAAAAGCTGGTTCATCACGCTCGCCATATCGGCCGATTTGCCATTGCGCAGCCGATAGATGAAGAAGGTTTGTTTGGATGCCGGGTTTGCATCAAGCTGGCGAACCAGTGCCTCCACGACCTTCAGCACGTCTGCCGGCGCGGTGACAACCAGCGTATTGGTGCGGTCGTCGGCCGAGGCAATCACCAGAGGCATATGCAGCAACAACTGATTGGTCGGCCCGGCCTGATTCCGAGGGCCGATCCCCAGGCTCGATTGCGCCTGCGGGAACATCGATTGAATCAGCTTGGAGGCCGACTCGGCGTCCGCGTATTGAAGCTGAAAAACCTTCATGTCCGAGCCGGTGCCCGGGTTGGAATCCAGCAGCTTGATCAATGCATCGATGGCCTTGAGGCTCTCCTGCGGGGCCGTGACGACAACGCTGTTTGTCCGCGAGTCGGCCGTGGCGATGACCGCGGCCTTAAGCGCCTGGTTCTTCCCGCTGCCCTGGGCCGAAGTGGCATCAGGAGCGAAGATGGAGGTGATCAGTTTCGCCGTCGCATCGGCGTCGGCCGATGTCAGTGCATACGAGTGAATGTCGTAGGACAGCCAGGGCTGCATCTCAATTTCATTGATGATCTGCTCCGCAATCTTCATCGCCTCTGCCGGGGCATGCACCACAAGCGTGTTGGAGCGGTCATCGGCTTGTGCATTGATCGGAGATCGCTCCGCGGGATTCGCCGCGGCCCCCCGTCTGGCGGCATCTCCCCCGGGTACAAAAAAACCGGTAATCAACCGAGCCGCGGTTCCCGCATCGGCGAGCTTGAGATGAAAAAACTTCACCGGTGTTTCCATCGCCGGGCTCGTGTCCAGCTCGGCAACGATCTTTTCCGCGTCACGGATGACATCCCCCGGGCCAGTGACAAACACGGTGTTCGTCCGTGCATCCGGCGTCACACTCACCCGTTCAAGCACTCCCGGCCCGCGGCGCCGCCGCCCACCGCTTTGGTCCAATGTCGCTTCCAGCGCCGCTGCGGTCGCGGTCGCATCGGCAAACTTCAGATGAAATGATTTCATCTTCTGCTCACCGCTCGGGTTCGATTCCAGCTCCTTGATCAAATCTTCAATCACCGTCATGACCGATGCCGGCCCGGTGACCACAACGGTATTCGTACGCAACTCGGCGACCGCGCTGACGCGCGCCCGCAAGGGTTGATCGCCAACGCCATGTACCTGTGTCCCCGCCGCCTCGCCCGTGAATATGGATGTAATCAGCCGCGATACTTCATCGGCGTCCGCGACCTTCAGGTGAAACGATTTGATCGTCACCACGGTCGCCGGATTGGCATCCAGCTCCGTCAGCATGTTTTCAATGATCTTCACGGTCTCGCCCGGCGCCGCGAACACCACCGTGTTGGTGCGGTCATCGGCGGCCGCGGTAACTTTGCTTCCACCGCGCAGCGCCTGATCCACGCCATTTCCCAGTGCGGCCCGTTCCTCGGGCGGCTGCGCCGGGGGAGCTTTGGGCTGCTGCGGTTGCTGCCGATTCGCCCGATCATCTTCCGGCCGAAAGATCGCCAGGATCAATTTCGCCGCCGCGCTGGCGCTGGCGTTTTTGAGCTGAACCACGCGAAGTTCCGAGTGGGTCGCTTCGCGCCGATCCAGTGCGCTGATAATGGTTGCGATGCGTTTGATGTTCGATGAATTGTCCGTGATCACGATCGCGTTGCTGCCCCCATTGGCGGCCACATCGGCGTCGGGGCCGATCATTGGCCGCAGATCCTCGCGCAGCTTGACCGCATCCACATTTTTAATCGGAAGCACCTGCGTAATCAGCTGATCTCCGGCATCAATATCCGCCGGCTCGGAGCCGAAATGGACGGGAATGTTGCTCTTCTTCGCCTTGTCACGCGCCACGATGCGCAGCGTGCGCCCGCTCTGAATCGCTGTAAAACCATTTGTCTTCAGAACCGTATCCAGAATTGTGACGGCTTCGTCCGCCGATACCGGTCGCATGCTTATCACGCTGACGCGCCCCTCGACCGGCGCGTCTCTCACAACAACAAACCCCGCAACTTGCGAGAGATGTTCAAGGACGACATCCAGCGGGGTGTCCTTGAAATTCAGGCGGATATCGTCCGCGGGCCGCGTCGCTGCCGGCTGCGTTGCGGCGGGCTGCGTGGCCGCTTCGGGTTCAACTGCGCTTACGGGCAGTGCGGATACCAGGACCGGGGCCATCGCGAGAAAAAGAACCTGTGCTTTGCGTGAGCGCATTTCAAGCCTTTGCCGTACTTTGGGTGATCGGCCTGGGGGGTTTACCGGCGATTTGAACCGGTGGCATGGAACGCGCCGTTTCCGCCGCGGCGCGCATACGGGAAAACATGGGTCGCCATTAGTCTACGATCGTGTGAGTCGTAGCCAATGCCGATCCGGTCACCGCGATCCTCGACGACTCGCCGCTGAAGTTCTGGCCCACGGCGATGCGTATGGCCCGCTTTCCCTGAATAAATTCAACGCAGTGCAGGTCGATGGCAGTAATTTTTCCATGGCCGACGGCGTCGCCCACGTGAACCAGCCGAGCCTCGCCCGAGGCGGTGTTTTCGACGAACGCGACCAATCCACGCCCCCATTGCATGACCCCACGCAGGGCGATGGCCGATTCGGCCGTTGCCGCGCTGGGCCCGCCGGCAACTGTACGCGGGCAGAAGATGCTACGGCTAAGGAGAACACGATAAGCGGCCGGGAGAGCGCCTGCCGGCACGACCGCAACCGGCGCATCCGCCCGAACCACTTTCGGTGCAGGCTTCGCAGTCGCAAGCCGACCAGGTCGGGCAACCGGTTGAACCGCCGCGGCAGGCATCAGTGGGGCGGCCGACGGCGCAGCCGGCTTCATGTAAACGCCGATTGCGGTCGCAGCCGCGGCAACTATCCCCACACAACCAATGACTACGCCATATCTCATATTTACACTCAATTAACTTCCACAGCCTCGGCACCGACTTAGATGTGGCCCGGAGATTTCGGTTCGGGGCACCAGAGTGCGGACCCATGCCGACTTCTCCCTGTCTTACGCTTGCCCCGCCCGCCCGTTGAAGCTGTTTACAGGGGAAGGCGGCATCAGGTTCGGACGCAAATGGGATATCGTCATTGCGACGCTGGAAAGGCCACTTGTTGACCCAAAATAAAAGCCTTTATCGGGTCGCGTCCTATGCCAGTGCTGGAAAAAGCGTTTGCAAAAACGAGCTTCCCGTGCAAAGAACACGCTTCAGCTTGGGAAACACCGCTGTGACGTGTGCGAATTCCAAAAGGCCAATATCGTCACTCGACCTGCCTTCAGCATGCTGCCTCTGGCCCATCTCAAAATGAGAGCGCACCGCCGCGAGCGCGAATGCGCTTCCGCGATGCAATGCGAACACGTGCTCTACGATTTGCCGCTCGAAGATCTGCTCGAATCCTTGCGCGACAATGCAAGCAGTCGCAGGGAACCGTCGCGACATCTCAATGGCTAGTGAGTTGATGTGATTGCACTTTTGAAGACCGTGACCATTGCAGCGGGAATCGTTCCGTTTTGCCACTGCGGCGACAAGTACCTGAAGCGAACTATGCGTCTTGTGAGGGTTAGGGGGCGCCGCTATAGTCGGCGGGGGTGGCTTGAGGAGTCGGATGACGCCGTTGGTTGTGGACAATGTGGAGAAGCGGTTTCGGCAGGGCGATCGTTCGGTCGCGGCGTTGTCGGGCGTGAGTTTGGAGGTTGCGCAGGGGCAGTTTCTGGCGATCATGGGGGCCAGCGGGTCGGGGAAAAGCACTCTTCTGCACCTAATGGCGGGGCTGACGCAGGCCGACGCTGGGCGGGTTGTTATCAATGGCACTGATTTGGGGGCGCTGACCGACAAGGCGCTGACGCTGTTTCGAAGGCGTCAGATTGGGTTGGTGTTTCAATCGTTCAATCTGATACCGACATTGACGGCGGAGGAGAATGTATTGCTGCCGCTCATGTTGGAGCGGCGGAATGGAGCGGCGGACGGGGCGCGGGTGAATGAATTACTGGAGACGCTGGGGTTGGCGAGCCGGCGCGGGCATCGGCCGGACGCGATGAGCGGGGGCGAGCAGCAGCGGGTGGCGATCGGGCGGGCATTGGTAGCGGACCCGGCGGTTATTCTGGCCGATGAGCCCACGGGGAATTTGGACTCGGCCAATAGCCAGTCGGTGTGTGAACTGCTGAGGGATCTATCGCAGATCCACAATAAGACCATTGTGATGGTGACGCACGAGCCCACCGTGGCAGCGTATGCCCAAGAAGTCGCGGTATTGAAGGATGGGAAACTGATCCAGCGATTCGCAACCGATGGGCCGGGCAATGGCCAGGGGTTGGCCGCGAGGTATCAGGAATGCTTGAGGTGAGGAAGAAGTGAGTGCTGAGTGCGGAGTGCTGAGTGCGGAGTGCGGAGTGCCGAGTACGGAGTGGTGAGTTTGGGCATATCACCCGCCACATGGCACTCTTGTAGTGAGGAAGTGCTGGGTGCTGGGTGCTGGGAGCTGAGTTTGGGCATATCGCCGACTCGGCACTCGGCACCCAGCACTCAGCACTCTTGTATTTATGGTTCTTCGTAAGCTGGCGGTTGCGAATCTCCTGGCCCATCGGACTCGGACCTGTCTGACAGCGGCGGCGATTGCGCTATCGGTGAGCCTGGTTGTCGCGGTGACGAGCGGATATGCGTCTTTGGAGGGGGCCGCTTATCGGTTTTTTACGCAATATCTCGGGAATACGGATGCAATTTTGTCGCCGGGGACTTACGGGGCGCAGGTGCCGGCTTCGCTGGTGGATGCGTTAATGGCGGATTCGCGGGTGAAGCAGGCGACCGGTCGGTTCGAGACTGAGAGCGGCTTGGGGGCGGGCCCGGGCAAAGTGGCGGAAGTCATCGGGGTGCGGCGGCCGCAGGATACGCAGGTTGAGCAGTTGAGGCTGGAGTCGGGGAAATGGTTTGATACCTCCGATGGCAATGCGGCGGTGATCGACCAGGCCATGGCGGCGCAACAGGAATTGAAGATCGGGGATGAATTTACGTTGCCGGGTTTGGGGGATGAGAAGCTGAAGTTAAAAGTGGTCGGCGTGGTGCATAAGCCCGAGGTGCTGGCGCAATTCCGACCCACGCTTTATGTGCCGATTCATACGCTTCAGACATTCAAAAAGTACGGGGACAACGTCACGCGAATTAGTATTGAGCTGAAGGACAGCAAGCAATCCGAACAGTTTGGGGCGGATTGGGATCAAAAGCTCAAGACGCTGGCGCCGAGCGTAAAGCTGCGGATGTCGGGTCAGAGCCGACAGATGCTGGCGCAGAATCTCCAGCTTGTTCATCTGCTCAGCTACATGGGCGGGCTGATCTCGATGGCGGCGGCGATGTTCATCGTCTTTTCGTCGCTGAGCATGGGTGTGACCGAACGGCAGCGGACGCTTGCGATGCTTCGGGCGATTGGAGCATTTCGCGGGCAGGTGGCGTGGTTGGTGGTAATTGAAGGGCTGATGATCGCCATCTTTGGGGCGCTGGTGGGCGTGGTGCTGGGGGTGACGTGGATCAAGTTACTGGTGTGGAAGTTCCCGATCCTTTTCTCGGCAGGGGCGATTGTGAGCCCGGGCGGTGTGGCATTTGGAACGCTGGGATCGATCGGCGCGGCGTTGGCGGCGAGTATTTTGCCAGCATGGTCGGCGGCGCGTGTGACGCCGCTCGAGGCGATGGTGCCGATGGCCAAGGTAGGGGCGGAGCGGACCAAGTGGATCTGCGCCGGGGCGGGGGCGTTCCTGATTGCGATTGATCCACTTGTATTACATGGTCCGACAGAGACGGTGATCGGGTGGCTGGGGGCCGCGGTACCGCACAATACGGCAAGGGTCTTTAAATTTTATGAGCATTTTGCCCTTGGGCTGCCCATCGGAATCTTAGGGTTCTTTCTGATCGCGCCGCTGTTTGTCTGGATTTTTGAGCGGGTGATGGGGCCGGTCGTGGCGGCAGTGATGGGGTTGCGATTCGCGCTACTGCGGCAGCAATTGAGCAGTGGTCTGTGGAGAGCGGCCGGGACATGCACCGCCATGATGATCGGACTGGCGGCGCTGATCGTGCTTCAGACAGAGGGCAAGACTGCGATTGGGGGATGGAAGCTGCCAGACAAGTTCCCGGATATTTTCATTGTCGATTTCACGGGAATTGAGCTGGGAGACGCAAAGAAACTGGAGGATGTGCCGGGCATCAAGAAGGGCGAGGTGATGCCGGTGGCTGTGGTCAGCCCGGGGTTGCCGAATAATTATCTGGGTCTGGCGGGGATCATGGTGATGCCGGATCGGACGATGTTTATCGGCGTCGATCCGAACAAGGCATTCAAGATGATGGAACTGGATTTCCGGGAGGGAAATGCCAAGGACGCCGAGCGGATGTTGAAGCTGGGCCGGCATGTGCTGGTGACAACGGAGTTCAAGCAGTTAAAGAACCTGGGCCTGGGGGACAAGCTGCCGCTCAAGACGGATCACGGGATGGTGGATTACACGATTGCGGGGGTCGTGTGGTCGCCTGGCATTGATGTGATCGTGACGATCTTCGACATGAGCCGGCAGATGGATCAGCGGACGGCCGCCAGCGTATTCGGAAGCATCGAGGATGCGCAGCGGGATTTTGGCGTGAAACGGTTTCTGCTGTTCGCGGCCAACCTCGAATACTTCACCGAGAAAGACACGGTGCTGAAGGACGTGCAAAAAACCCTGCGCGCCCAGGGCATGCGCGCCGGCGACGTCCGGCAAATCAAGGCGCGCATCACCGAAACCTTCGGCAACATGCTGCTGCTGGTTAGCACGGTAGCGTTTGCGGCGATGGCCGTATCAGCCCTGGGCGTAACCAACACAGTCATGGCGAGCATCCGCACGCGGCGATATCAGTTCGGAATCCTCCGAAGCATCGGCGTAACCCGCATGCAACTGCTCCGAATGGTGTTGGCTGAGGCGATCCTGCTGGGGGCGGTAGCGTGTACGCTCGGAATCCTGGCCGGGCTGGAGTTGAGCTACAACGCGGAAGTCATGGTCGTGAATATCACGGGGTATCACCCGCCGCTCGTGATTCCATGGAATTATGTGTGGTTGGGCGGGGGATTGGTTTTGATGGTGTCAATCCTTGCGAGCCTCTGGCCGGCCGCGTGGGTGGCGCGTGCGCAGCCGCTGGAGTTGCTGCAGGCGGGTAGGGCGGCGACGTAGGCTTTTTGGGGTATTCGAGCAATTGTTGTGGGGGCGAAAAGTGTTCGGTTGGGCGGGGCACGTGAAGGATTCTACCGCTGGGTGGGGATGCTTGGGGGAGTTGTTCAGTTGGTTACGGAAAGCTGGAACCATCAATGCACGAGAATGGTGGACCTGCGGTTCGACCGCTAAGCGGGCGGGTGAGCGGAAATTGACGGGGTCATCGCGCCCGCTATTATGGCCGGAACTGTTGCAAGTCGTGTGTTCAGGGTTGGATGGGTTCTCGGGGAGCGGAGTCGGATTGATCAATGCAGGCTGGTGGTTCACCGATACAGAGCGGGGTAGCCGGGACCGGAACCGGCCGCCAGACCGGCAAGCGCGAGCAGTTTACTGCCGAAGAGCTTGCGGTGGTGATGTCGAGCTTTGACATCGGGGTGATCGATTCAGTGGCGGACTATCCGCGGGGGTCTAGAAAAGCACCCAAACTTTTGATCGTCAGCGAGCAGGGAAAGTTCCTGCTGAAGCGCCGGGCGCGGGGGAAGGATGATCCGTATAAGGTGGCGTTCAGCCACGCGATTCAACTTTACCTGGCGGGCAAGCAGTTTCCGTTGCCGCACCTGATCGGGACGCGGAAAGAGAACAACTCGATGTTGCAATGGCGCAACGGGGTTTATGAGTTGTTCGAATACATTCCAGGCCAGGGATATCCGCATACGCTGGAGGCGACGTTCGACAGCGGGCGCGTGCTGGCGCTGTATCACAAGCTGCTGCACGATTTTCGGTCGGAGTGGCAGCCGGCCACGGGGAGTTATCACGCGGCCCCGTCGGTTGAGCAGGGGATGAAGCTGATCCCAAAGGCCCTGGCGCCAAGCGACATTGGCGACCTGCTGCACTTTCTACTCGAGAGCTATATCAGCGCCTGGCAGACGGCAGATCAGCAGGGATTGGATCGGTGGCCCAAGCAGATCGTTCACGCCGACTGGCATCCGGGGAATATGCTGTTCCGCGATAACCGGGTGGTGGCGGTGATCGATTATGACTCGGCCCGGACGCTGCCGCGGATTATTGATGTGGCCAATGGAGCCTTGCAGTTTTCGATTATCGGCGGGGATGAGGACGTTTCGAAGTGGCCGGAGTATCTGGATGAAACGCGTTACCGAAGGTTCCTGCGGGGCTATGATGAGGTGATGCTCTTGTCGGAGGCGGAGATCCGGTCGATGCCCTGGCTGATGATCGAGGCATTGATCGCCGAGGCCGTGTTTCCGATCGCGGCAACGGGAACGTTTGGCCGGATGGAAGGTCTCGCGTTTCTTCAGATGGTGCAGAGGAAGGTATACTGGATGCAACGATCGGCTGAGAAGCTGATGGAAATTGCACAAGGATGAGATGTTGCTCAGATGTATTCGAGCTTCGGATGGGTGCGGGGAAATAAGGGTTGGGGTCTGGTTTCTAGTTGCGTTGTGGGGGATTTGCGGGTGGGGCACCGAAGCGCGGGCGGGTAGTCCGGTGACGCAGCCGGCGCGCGAGCGGGCATCCATAGGGCAAATGTTATCGAGCCTTGGCAGTCAGGATTCGCATGTTCGCGAGGCGGCGCGAGCGGCGTTGGTTCGGCTGAAGCGGGCGGATTTGCCCGAGCTGCGCCGGGCGATTGAGAAGGCTCGGCCACTGCTGCCTTCGCAGACGGCGATGTTGCCTTTGATTGTTCGAGAGATTTACCTGGCGGAAGAGAAATACGAACCCCTTGAAACGGGGTTTCTCGGAATCTTGATGGACCCGTCGTCATTAGGCCAGGCGGACTTCGTCCCAGAGAACGACTCGGCAACGAGGGCCCTGGGAGTAGTCGTAACAGGCTGTATTCCGGGGTTTTGCGCCGGACGGGCGATTTTGGACGGTGACCTGATTCTGGGGACGACCAAGCCCTTTCGGCCTTTTCGCCGGTATGAAGATTTGCGCGACGTGATCGGGGGACTGCCGGCAGGCACCGTCGTCAAGCTACTGATTTTGCGGAGGGGACAGGTCATTGAAGCTACGCTGAAACTGGATGCGCACCCGAAAGAACTGCCCTCGCCGGACCAGGTGACCCCCTTCGCCGCGGCACGGGACAAGAGGTTCGACGCTTATTGGAAGCGGGAATTTGAGCCGGTGATGAGGGGGAAGGTGGGGTAGGTCAGAAATATCCGCCGCAGGATGACAGCGGCCGGCTTATTGGTGTTCATCCGTGGCCGAACGGTATTGCTCGAAGTCGGCCGGTGTGTTGAGGTTGGTCCAGACGTTCCACGAGGGTGAAGCGGGAGTGGTGGCGAAGCCGGGGTTTTCGAGCAGGCCGTGGACGGATCGGCGGGGGGTTGCGAGCCGATCGCGGATGACGGGGAGCGCTCCCGGTCGGAGCGCCAGGGGGAATGGTTCGGGAATTCTCTTTCCTTCTATTTCACGGGTGAACATGAGTCCAGCGAGATCTGGCAACCGGACCAATTGATTGAGGAGATATGAAAGGTGTACAGTTTCAAGGGCGGGCATGTCCACGGTTGTGACCATCAGCAGGGGGGTGTGCAGGTTTTCGAGTGCGGTGAGGATGCCGCGGAGTGGGCCGAGGGGCTTGTCGCAAGGTGCGGGGGGATCGGCGATTTCCAGGTCGAATTCGGTTGCCCCGGGGGGATGCTCCGCGCCTGGGGCGGTGATGAGGTAACGAGGTCCTTTCCACGCGAAGCGATTCAGAAGGTATGTGAGGATGGGTTGGCCGTCGAGTTCGAGTTGCGCCTTGGGCCGGCCCATGCGCGAGCCCTGGCCGCCGGCCAGGATGGCGAGGGTCGATTGCTCGGCAGACTCCATGGTTTGCGAGTATAAACGGATTATCGGCGGACGGGGGTTCTGAGGCTTTTTGGCGGAAGCGAATATGTCATCTGCACAGGATGGTGTCGTGCCCGTGGCGGTGATTGATGCACCGGTACGCGCAGGGCAGAGATTGGCGGATATCTCGCCGCTGCAATGGAAGTCGGGAATCGCGGCCTGGCTGGGGTGGTTCTTCGACGGGCTGGATATGCATCTCTACGTGCTGGTGGCCGCGCCCTTCGTGGCGGAACTCTTGCACGCGAGCACCATCGCCGATCCGCAGGTCAACGCCAAGAGTTCATGGATTCAAGCCGCATTCCTCACAGGCTGGGCGTTAGGCGGCGCGTTTTTCGGCCGGCTGGGAGATCTTCTGGGCCGCAGCCGGGCGCTGGGCTTGACGATTCTGGTGTATGCCCTGTTTACCGGATTGGCGTTTTTTGCTCAGACCTGGTGGCAATTGATGATCTTTCGGTTCGTGGCGGCGCTGGGGATCGGCGGGGAGTGGGCGGTGGGATCATCGCTTCTTTCGGAAACATGGCCTACACGCATGCGACCCTGGCTCGCAGCGATTCTGCAGACGGGGGTGAACATCGGCGTGCTGCTCGCGTGCTGGATAACAAACGAGATGTCCGCACACAAACTTCCGCCGAGATACGTGTTTCTAGTCGGCATTATTCCGGCGCTGTTAGTTGCGTGGATACGTCGGTCGGTGCCCGAGACGCACGAGTGGCAGGCGGCTAAGGCGTCGCGCGGCGCGGATTCGCCGGGCATTATGCAGTTATTTGAGGGGTCGGTTCGGCGAATCACGGGATGGACGGTTCTGGTATGCGCGACGTCGCTGACGGCGTGGTGGGCATTCATGTTCTGGGTGACGCAGCATGTTCAGAATCTGCCGGACGTGCGAGCATGGACGCCGTTTGAGAAAACGCAACTGGCGAGCCGTACCTTCTTCCTGCTGATTTTTGTATCGATCGCCGGCAACTTTTTCGCCGGGGCATTGGCCAAGGTGCTGGGGTATCGCTGGGCGATCTGCCTGATGTTCCTGGGGTTTTTCTGCGCGATGATGGGGGCTTTCGCGGTGCCGCGGGATCATGTTTCGATGCTGGTGTGGGCGCCGACGGTCGGCTTTTTCTCCGGGGTGTTCGGATTGTTCACGATGTATCTGCCGCCGTTGTTTCCAACGTTGTTACGAACGACCGGCGCGGGCTTCAGCTACAACATCGGCCGGTTGGCGGCGGCGGCGGGGACGATCATCTTCGGGTTCTTCGCCAAAGTCGGCGGCGGGACCAACGACTTCCGGTTGCCGCTGCTTTGCGCCGGATTCCTGTTCATCCCGGCGACGCTGGGAGCACTGATGCTGCCGGAACTGGATGATCGGAAAGTAGTGGATGCCTAAGGCACGCGGCGTCAATGCGCTGTTCGACCGGCTGCTCCGTACTGTGCCGTGGCGTGCCGAGAAGCGGCCGATGTACGACCGGGTCGTCGACGTCCCTCGGTTGCTGTGCTTCTACACGGAAGGCCAGGCTCTCCCCGACCCTGCTCTTGAGCAGGCCAGGGAGGCGCTCAGCGACCACTACCGGGAGGAACTCGGTGAGCCGCTGCGCACCGCAGGGCTCTGCCTGTACCGGGACGGCCGGGACAGCGTCGCGTGGCACGGAGACACGATCGGGCGCGGCGCGACCTCCGACACCATGGTCGCGATCGTCTCGCTGGGCACCCCCCGTGCGCTGCTGCTC
>DAIRGS010000224.1:0-11881 GCA_036794395.1 Tepidisphaeraceae bacterium
GTGTAGAGGAGGATGTTGCGCATGATGTTGTTTGCGGTTGAGGGGGTATATCCATAAATGCCGTCGACCGGCTGGCCAACCAGGCCGACACTGAGGTCTTCGCGGCTGTAGTAGATGGCGACTCGATTGTTGATTTCGATGCCGCAGACGCGCGGATCTTTGAAGGATTCGCCAAGACGGTTGCGGGCCCATTTGCGGTAATCGAACTGCGTAACGCGATGTTCGGAGAGTTGATACACCGGATTGTCGCGCGAAAGTGGCGCGGCAAGGCCGTTTGTGGCAACGTCGCCGAAAAGGTTCTTGAGTTCGCGCTCGGCGGCCTTGGCAAATTCCGTGGAGCCACCGGCGGCGTCGATGATCAGGGTGCCGCCATTCTGGACGAAGCTTTTGAGTTCGAGTTTGGCCGGATCACTCAGAGTGAAGTCTGTGGTTCCGGTGAAGTGCGCGACCTTGGCCGCAGTCAGCGCGCCCTGGCCCAGCGGGGTGGAAAAGACGGATAACTCAACCGCGTCTTCGTTATGGAGGATCGCAGCAAGGCGACGCCAGCCGCCCGGCTCGGGGTCCCAGTTGGGGCCGACGATCACCCGCGCGAGCTTCATGGAGCGATTGGCCGTAAGGCGGATGTCGGATTGAACGACGTAGCTTTCGCCCTTGTTCCAGACCTGGCGGTCGACGGCGTATTGAAAAATATCAGTGCCCAGCTCATAGGCTTCTGGGTGGGATTTGCGGGCCGCGGGGTCCTGCCATCGGCGCGAAAGGTCGTCTTCGGGGAACAGAACTATCAGTTCGCGCGCTCCATTGGAAAGGCCGCGAAGATGCGGGCGATTACGCCAACGAGCCGCGGGAAACTGTTGGTGGGTGAAGATCGGATGATCGGGCGGCAGGTCGCGAAAGGGGTGACCGAAAATCGCTGCGCCAAGGGCCTCGAAGCTCTTTGCAAAAGCCGGGCGGCCACAGTCGGCGTTGGCGAGAATCATGCCGCCCTCTTCGACAAAGTTCTTGAGCTTGCGGGTGTCTTCGAAAGACGGCTTGAGCTCAAGATTGCCTGTTATGTAAAGGATTGGGGCATCGTGAAGATCTTCCGGGGGCACGGAAAGTCCGACGATCTGCCATTGTAGAAACGCCTCGGCCTGGGTACCGGCGAATGAAGCGAGGTTGGCCAGGTCGCGGGGACGCTCGTTCCAGTTGGCCGGGTCGGGTACGACTCCGGGCAGGAGGGGCTGGTGATAGTCGAGTTTGTTCATCATAACCGGGGCTCGGCCGCGTGAAAGAAACAGCAGACCGAAGCAGGTCGCGTCCAGGGTTTGGGAGCCGGGATAGTCGGCGCAAGTGAACGAGCCGTCGTCGGATTGAGAGGTGAGGAGCCTGCGGGCGAGATCGGTGTACCAGTCGTGAGAGGCAAAATACTTGTAACCGCTGGCCGCGGCGATGCGTTCGATGCCGTACATGGAATAGCCACTGTTGCCGACCGTGTTGTAGTGCTTATCCAGCCATGCCATGCCCTTATCGATGAAGGGATCGCCGCCATTGCCCAGGCACCCGATTCCCTCGGCGGTGTGGAGATAATCACTAACGATAAAAAGACTGGCGATGCCGGCTGCGGTCATGGAAAGGGTTTCGTCGGCTTGCTTGCCGTAGTCCCACCCGCCATCGGGATATTGATCGCCGCGCCACGCGGTTTCGATCGTTTTCCATCGCTCGGCCCCAACATCGATCGCGCCGGTTTGTTGGCATGCCCACAGGCCCAGAACGCCATACTGGCTGACGCTGTGATCGAGGTAGTTCCCCTGGCCCAGGTAATCCCACATGCCCTTGTTCTTGGGGTTGGTTTTGCCGTCATTGATCCCACGGAACAGAGCCTCGGCATCGCGCTGGATAAGCGCGCGCATCTGCGGCGATTCATGTGGGATCAGAAGCCAGACCTGGCAGCGCATGGCGATGGCATAGATGCCCACGATGTCCACCTGCTTGAGGAACTCGACCGCGGCCTTGATGCGTTTGTCGTTCGGGCTTTCGCCGGAGGCAAGCAGCGCGTAAGTCGCCAGGGCGGTGTAGCCGCCGTAGGTATCGCCCTGCATATGGATATACTCAGAGTGCTGATCGCCCTGGCGGGTGGGATCTTTTTCCCAGCGGCCGCCTTCCCGCTGGAGACTGTATATATGGGCGCGGGCGTTTTTAATTCCTTCTTCGATATTCTTGGCAGTTGGTTGCACGGGGCCGACAGGCCGGGCGGTTACGCCGGCAATCGGGACGGGCGCAGTACAGAGCAACGTGAACAGAATCACGGCTGCCGCTCTGGGCTTAAGCCTTAAAAAACGGCGCTGGGATAGGGTAGGGCGAACGATGGTGGTATCGCGGCTGTTCATGCGTGTTTCATTATTGTGTGGTCACGCCTGATCGACAATTGACGTAATTAGACGAAGTGGAGTTGAGATCGTTGCGGGGTGCCGCGGATACCGCTATATCCACGCGATCTTGCGAACAAGCGGGGCCGTACATCGTTCAACTTTTATTGTCATGAAAAAGAAAAACAGCAGCAAGCAAAGTCATCAGAATGGGCGAATTGTGCAGGTTGGGCTGACGCAGATGGCCTGCACCGACGACGCCGGCGAAAACCTGCGCCGGCAGGTGGCGCTGGTTGAAAAAGCCGCGGCACAGGGTGCGCAAATCATCTGCACTCAGGAATTGTTTAAATCCAAATATTTCTGTCAGGTCGAGGATCATCGGTTCTTCAAGCTGGCCGAGAAAATCCCCGGGCCAAGCACCGATGCCTTCGTAAAGGTGGCCAAAAGGCATAAGGTCGTCGTGATCGGCTCGCTTTTCGAAAAGCGAGCCGATGGCCTGTACCACAACACCGCGGTCGTCATCGACGCGGATGGCTCAATCCTGGGGATTTACCGGAAGATGCATATCCCGGATGACCCGCTTTACAACGAGAAGTTCTATTTCACACCCGGCGATACAGGATTCAGAACGTGGGAGACGAAGTACGCGAAAATCGGCGTGCTGATCTGCTGGGACCAGTGGTTCCCCGAAGGCGCTCGGCTCACCGCCATTCAAGGCGCTCAAATCCTCTTCTACCCCACCGCTATTGGCTGGCATCCATCCGAGAAAGTGGAGTACGGCAAGGCGCAACACGAATCATGGGAGCTAATCCAGCGATCGCACGCCGTGGCAAATGGATGCTACGTCTGCGCCTCCAATCGGATCGGCGTGGAGAAGGTATTGGGGGCGGATGGGAAGCCGGTCAGTGAAGAAGGGATTGAGTTTTGGGGACAGTCATTTGTGGCCTCGCCGAACGGGCAGGTGGTGGCCAAGGCATCGGTCGATCGCGAAGAAGTCATGGTCGTCCCCTGCGATCTGGAAAAAGTCGAATTCAGCCGGACGCATTGGCCTTTTCTGAGGGATCGACGAATTGATGCGTATGGGGATATGACCAAGCGGTTTGTCGATGCCAAATGGCTAAATGCACGTGCGCGATTTCGCGCCTTTTCGTGGCATGGGCTTCCAGCCCATGATTGAGGGGCATGATTTCCAGCGACGCGTGTGATTTGGGAAAACCAGGTTTCGACAGTGGGACAACCTTCTGAATTGCCGCCAGAAACTGCCCGGTTACGATGAGTTGGTTTTCCCGCATCTCACCCGGTATCGGACCCGAAGCGTCCTCGACCACGGCCTGTCTTCGACCCTGAGGCTCTCTTCGAGCCTGAGCCTCAGAGCCGAAGGCAGACCCGAAGGGGAAGGCCGTGCCACTTAAAAAGCAATGGCGCGGAATCGCGCACGGCCATTTAGCGTGGAGTTCGAAATGGATAGAGAAGAAATTCGAACGGAATTGACGCGCGATCCATTTGTTCCTTTGCGCCTTCACCTGACGGACAAGCGGACATTCGAGGTTCCATTTCGGCAGGTCGCGCACATGATTAGTTCGGGGGTGTTGGTGCTGATTGGGCTTAAAGAGGGAACCCATAGCGCGGATGGATACGATCGATTCGCATGCGAGAAGATTGAATGGATTGAACAACTTCCCCAGAAGTCAGACGCTTCACAACTTAAGGCAATTTCCAGACGGAATTCAATGAGCAAATCGAACGTTCCCGACAAGACCCCCGTCGCTCTTGGCTACAGTTTCCCTCCCGAATGGCATCGTCATACAGCCACATGGTTTAGCTGGCCGCGGCCGGAGGGTATCTCGTTTCCGGATAAATATCACACAGTCCCGGAGAACTTGGCCCGAATAGTTGCGGAGATCACGCCGCGCGAGCGGGTTGAGATCAATGTGCCCAACGGCAACTGGGAGCACATCGTGCGCGAGCAGCTCAAGGAGCACGGCTGCCCGATGCGCAACGTGTTTTTCCATCACATCAAGACCAATGAAAGCTGGTGCCGGGATCATGGGCCGGCGTTTGTCTTGAAGAATGGCAAAGCAGGCAAGAAGAACGCAGCCATTGTGGATTGGGGCTTCAATGCATGGGGCGGCAAGTATCCGCCGTACGATGACGATGATGCCGTGCCGACTCGCATCGCCGACGAACTGAAGCTGCCGGTGTTTTACCCGAAGATCGTGATGGAAGGCGGGTCGGTGGAGTTCAATGGCGCGGGGACGGTCATGACCACGACCCAGTGCCTGCTGAACAAGAACCGCAATCCGCATCTGATCAAAGCCGAGATCGAGCAGTATCTGAAGGATTACTACGGCCAGAAACACGTCGTTTGGCTGGGTCAGGGCATCGAGGGAGATGATACCGACGGGCACGTGGACGATCTGGCACGGTTCATCAATCCAACGACGATCGTGACTGCCATTGAAGAAGATCCGAAGGACGGGAACTACATGATCCTTCGCGACAATCGCAAACGGCTGGAGAAGCTCCGAGATCAGCACGGCCGGCCGTTTGACATCGTTGAGATCCCTATGCCCGGCGCAGTGGAGTACGACAGGCAGCGATTACCGGCGACCTATGTAAATTTCTACTTTGTAAATGGGGCGCTGCTGGTGCCGATATTTGGCAAAAAATCGCGCGACAAGAAAGCCCTGGAAATTCTTCAGAAGCACCTCCCGGATCGAAAGGTGATTGGGATTGATTGCGTAGAGTTGATCTGGGGGCTCGGCACTATCCATTGCCTGACCCAGCAACAGCCGGCGTTTTGAGGTAAACACCCGCTGTTTTCGCGCTGGGGAGTGCGAGGCTCCCGCCGAGCGATTTTCATCAAGCGTATTCATCCAGGTTTTGTCGCGCGCAAGGAAGCGTGCCATTCTTGCCCGTCGTGGTCCGTGTAGGGAGCGGACCCCCGTGTCCGCCCTCTGGCCCCCTCTCCCTTCGGGAGAGGGCTGGGGGTGAGGGCGAAGGAGAGAAGACTCGCAGTGCCCCGCGCTTTCATGATGCCCGTTGTCGTTAAGAAAGACCGGGCAACGTGACGATTCAACCCACCGGTACATTGTGGCGCGCGAGCGTCTACTTGATGCCACGATCTTCCGGGACAATTCGGCGAAGAGTGTAGACGTCGGACTTGTCGAACTGTTCCCGCTTGGCCGGGAGATTCTGCCAATCATCCCAAACAGCGCTGAGCAGCTTCCCGGTGATCCCATCGGATTCAGCAGAAGCGAGGAATACCGACAGGGCGGCACCTTTATCCAGCGGCGCACCGCCTTCATCCCGCTGCTTGAGCGATCGCTCGTAAAACGCCTTGCCGACTTTTTCAGGACCCGCCGAGAGGACTTCATCAAGTAGCCGCGTATTGAGAGCGCCGGGGGCAATGGCGTTGACGTCAATCTTCCAGTCGCGGAGTTCCTCGGCCAGTGTTTCAGTCATGCGCACAACCGCGGCCTTAGAGGCGGCATAGGCGCTGATGCGGGGGAGCGGCGCGGTGGCGCCGCCGCCTGAGAGGTTGATGATCTTGCCGTACTTCTTTTTTTTGAAGTGGGGGATCAGAGCCCGGCACATATATACCGTTCCGAAAAGATTGATCTCGATGGCTTGGATCCACTCGTCCCAATTCACTTCTTCGATCGGGCCTTTTGGACCGTACACCCCTGCATTGTTCACAAGGATTTCGAGATTTGGAAATTCCTTGCGGGCGAAGGCCGCGACGGCATCGCAGCTCTCGGGGCTGGCGACGTCGTTTTTCATGGCCAAGATTTTTTGGCCGGCTTTCGCCTGGGATTGAAACTCGACACGGACCTGTTCGAGCAGTTCGACATTGCGCGCCGTGAGAAGAACATTGGCGCCGGCGCGGACAAAGTGCCCGGCGATTTCGCGGCCGAGGCCCTGGTTAGCGCCGGTGATGAGAGCAGAACGGCCGGTGAGATTGTAAGTGGTCATTTCACTCATGAGGGTTGACGGTCGCGCTATCGCGACCTGTGGTGACGTAACGAATTGTGGGTTCGGCGCTGAGCGTTTGAGCGAGAAACCAATTGGGATCGATGACCGCCGGGCGGCGCATCGATTGAAGGAAGTCCTGGGGCGAAAGTTTACGGAAATCGGGCCATTCGGTGGCGACAACTGCCAGGTCTGCCCCGGTCAGCGCCGCAGTCGACGCCGTGTGAAGAGACATCACGGATTTCAGATCATCGGGCAAACCCCCTACCGCCGGGTCGTGGGCCTGGATGCGATAGCCCTGCCCATGCATCCAGCGGCATAGCTCGACCGATGCCGACCGGCGAAGTGTATCAGTGCCGGGCTTGTAAGTGAGGCCCAACACCGCAACGACGGGCTGAGACACTCCCTTGAGAAGCCCCGCGATTTTGTCCCGCGTCCAGCCTTTATGAACATCATTTCCCGCAATAACGCCATCGAAGAGCGGCGTCCGCACGTGATGCTGACGGCCAAACTGGGTGAGAAATCGGAGATCGCGCGCAAGAGTGCCGCCAGAAAATGCGACCCCGGGCGCGAGATAGGCTTTGGGGCCGATCCGGCCTTCGCTTTTGAGGCCGCGTTCGACTTCCTTGGCATCCGCGCCCACAGCCTCGCAGAGACGCGCCAGTTCGTTGGCGAAGGTGACCGATGTCGCGAGGAACGCATTAATCGCGTGCTTGGTCATCTCGGCCGATTCAACGCTCATCCACACAATATTGTCGCTGAATGGTGCGAAGAGCGATGTCAGCCTGGGCTTGATCGACTCATCGCTCACGCCCAGTACAACCCGTTCCGGGTGGCGGAAAACGTCGATGGCTTTGCCAAGGCGGAGATTTTCAGGGGAGTACGCGAAGCGAAGCTTTGAGCCCCAAGTTGTTTTTTGGAGTTCACGCGTGAAGCCGGCAGGAACCTGAGAAGAGATCAGCACGATTGTGCCAGCTCGAAGCGAAGGACCAATCTGATTAAGGCGGCTGCGAACGAAATCCACATCCGCTTCGTCTTTCTCATTCACCGGCGTATCGAATGCGACCCAGAGGATCTCCGTTTCGGTTAGCGCTTCCGCGGGGCTAGTCGTGAACATCAATCGCCCGGCTTTGGTTTCGGCCGCAACAAGTTCCGCCAGGCCCGGCTCCGAGATCGGAGGCTTGCCGGCCTTCAGATCGGCAACGACATGCGCATCGAGATCAAACCCCACGACGTGATTTCCCGCCGCCGCGACGCACGCAGCCGTAACACAGCCCAAATGCCAGAGGCCGAAGACAGTTATTTCCATAAGGGCCTCCGGCTACGATCAAGCTTTTCTTGTCCCCTCTCCCGCCGGGAGAGGGTTAGGGTGAGGGAGACTGTCGAAATGCCTGGACCGGCTGGTGAATGTCCTCTTGAACCCGCCCTCACCCCAGCCCTCTCCCGGAGGGAGAGGGGGCCATTGCCCGACTCGGCAGGAGCCTCGCACTCCCGTTGCACGTAATGTACTTTTTGAAATCGCATTGCCGTTTCTAGGTCCGTTGATTGAACACCCATTCATTCCCGCGAAGAAATTCCACGGTTTTCTCAACCCCCTGACGAATCGTCAATTTCGGTGTCCAGCCCAGGGCGCGAATCTTCGCGGTGTCGAGGAAGATAAAGGGACTGTCGCCGATCCAGCCCCGGTCGCCGCCGGTGTAGTTACGCTGGGGATTGACGTTGAGCTTCTCGGAGATCCAGCCGAGCGAGTCATTCACCTGGCAATACTCGGCCGTACCCAGATTGAAGATGTTTACGTTTTTGTCGGCCTTGGCGATGGCGGTCAGCATCGCGTCAATGCAGTCCTGGATATAGAGATAGCTTTTGCGCTGCTGGCCATTGCCCAGGACAGTGATTTTTGAGGGATCTTTAGCCAGGGAGCGGTAGAAGTCGAAGACATGGCCGTGCGTGTAGCGTTCACCAAGGATGGAGACGAAGCGGAAAATGTACGCGCGGAAATTGAAGCCCGCCGCGTACGCCTGAATCAGTCCTTCACCGGCCAGCTTGGAAGCCCCGTAAAGCGAAGTTTGCACGGGGAACGGCGCCAACTCGGGCGTAGGGTGAACTTCGGGCTCGCCATAAATGGAGCCGGTGGAAGAAAAGGCGATACGCGACACACCCGCTTGTCGCATGGATTCAAGCACGTTGTAAGTGGCGATGGTGTTTTGCTCGAGATCGCGCCGAGGATGATTGGTGCCGAAGCGCACGTCGGCATTGGCCGCGAAGTGGAAAACGAAGTCGTGCCCCTTCACGGATTCGGCAAGCTTGCTTTCATCAAGGACATCCCCCTCGATCAACTTGAAGGCGGGCTTCGATTTAGCCTGATCGAGAAACCGGTGCAGGCCAGTCGAAAAATTGTCGTAAACGGTGACAGCGTTGCCCTCGGCCAGCAGCCGATCAACCAGGTTGCTGCCAATGAAGCCTGCGCCGCCGGTGACGAAATATCGGGTCATGGTTGCTCAGAAAAAATATGCGGAAGATTGCAACCACGGAGGCACGGAGTCACGGAGGGGCGCTCGACCCATACTGAATTGCCACAGATGGACGCTGGTGAACACAGACGTAAAGAAAGAAGATGCGGTGTAGAAAGCCAGCAATTCCGGCTTCTTTGCATTTATCTGTGTCTATCTGTGTTCATCTGTGGCAATAAATCTGTCCGAGGTCGAGCGCGCCTCCGTGTCTCCGTGACTCCGTGGTTTAATTGTTTTCCGTACAGCTTTTAGTCAGCCCCCGCCCCAATTGCAATTGGCCTATTCAAGCGGTTGTGGTCGTGGGCGAAGTGTAAGCCCGATGACCAGATTACCGGCAACGATGGGGAGCGGGATCGGGAAGAACGATCGCTGCTCGATCGTAAAATACGGCCGAAGCTCCGCAAGAATTTCGTGCGGCAGGTTGATGTGCTCCCGCTCGATAAACCATCGATAAGACTGGTTGTATCGCTTCTCAAAAATCCGCTGTGCCGAGATCCGGCGGGCAAGCGTGTAAGCCAGGCTGCCTTCGCAGGGGATGACAACGGAGAACACCCCGGTGGATTTGTCGCATAGGCGATACATCTCGCGGATCGCAGCCGGGAGATCGGGCAGATGCTCGAGCACGTGAACCGCCAGGATGCGATCGAAATGCGCATCGGGGAAATCGAGCCGCTGCTGGCAGTCTCCGGTGACGGCTTTAATTCGGGGGAAACGCGCCTGAAGCGCATCTGTCATGTTCTGCCGGAGCTCAACGGCGTAGTAATCGCGTTCCTGCTCGGGGGTGAGCTTTTCATAGTCGAGGTGCTCGCCCAATCCCGCCCCAATTTCGAGCGTGCGATGAAAGTTCGCGGGTGCGTGGCGGACGGAGTAGCCATGGTTGAACTTTTCGATCAGGCCAAACCGTTTGGGGAGCACTTCATGCCAGTATCGCATGAAATCGTCGCTGATCCGCTTTTGCTCGGAGGTGAGCGGCGGAAATGTTTTGGGCCATTTCGATTGGGCCCCCACCCCTGGCGACACCGCTCCCGCTTGCACTTGCACTTTTCTTCACTCCGCGAACGAATAAGCCGGAAAAGAATCTTTAAGAAACGACGGTGGTCTGGCGGCTCGCATGCTCCTGGGCGGAGGGAGCGGAGAAGTCGCTGGCCTCTGGGACGCGGAACCGGCTCAGGCCGATCTTGAAAATATCCTGAGCATTGCGCCAGTTCCCGGCCACCAGTTCGAGCCGGCTATCGCCATCATCATGCCAGCGGATGCCGACTTCCTTGATCTTGTAGCCGAGCACCTGCGCGATGCGGAGGATTTCGACATCAAACATGTAGCCGTCGATTTTTTGGCGGGCGAAAATATCGCGGGCGGATCGCCGCGTGAAAAACTTGAACCCGCACTGCGTATCCACCACATTCCTGAGACCGGTGACGGTGCGCATGCCGAAGGCAAATACGCGGCTGCCGATCCGGCGATACAATTTTTGTTGCCGTTCGATCTGGGAATCACCCATCCCGCGCGACCCGATGACCACTTCGTGGCCTTTGTCGAACCAGGGAAGAATGCGTTCGATCTCTTCAATGGGCGTTTTGTAATCGGCATCGACAAAGCCGATGATCTGCCCGCGTGCCAACTGAATGCCTAATCGGACCCCGCGACCCTTGCCGCCCCGCTCAGACGAGCCTAAAACGGTGAAGCGGTCGTCATCGCCGGCAAACTCACGAGCGAGCTCGCGGGTGCCGTCTTTGCCGTCGGCCGAGACAATCACTTCGAACGAACCGGCCTGTCCATCCAGGTACTCGCGCACAAGCGTAAGCGTGCGCACAATGGTTGCGGATTCGTTGTAGGCTGGGATGATAATGCTGAGTTCGGGGCCGCCAGGCACGATGTCAACTCCTTCTCTGAACGCGGCAAACCACTTGACCAAGCATACGTTCTACCGGAACACAACACGGTCTGGCAAGAATGCCAATGCTTCTGCGATAAAAGAATACGAAGCGTGTTTCAGCCGCACTACCTGCAAATCTGTTGGGATTATCGGTCGTTGCGCGACGTATACAGCAGGGTCGAGCGTAACATTACACAATTTTGTGGCAGGAGTTCTACGCATAAAATGATGAATTCTGAGCCGGTCGCTAAACCGAGCGGTGCAATGGCGGAAAATGACGACGAAGACATTCGAGCGATTCGCCATCAGTACGAAACGCACGGGATCGACGGTTTCTATCGCAAAGAGGGCTCGACCTACCGCAATCCGCATGAGCCACAGATTCAACGATCGCTGGATATTGTGGTGCGAGAACTGGATCTGGACTTGTCGCACGTGCTGGATCTGGCTGCGGGAAGTGGTGAAGTCACTCTCGCCCTGCGGCGCCTGGGGGCGATTAACATCAAAGGAATCGATCCATTCACGCATGCCGCTTACGAAAGACGCACGGGCGTGAACGCGACCCGGGAGACGTTTGAAGAAATCGCCGGTGGAGCGCTGGAGGGGCAAAGTTACAGCTTGATCGTATGCAGTTTTGCGATGCACCTGCTTGAGGATTCGCGGCTGGCCGGACTCGCATATCAATTGAGTTGTATCGGAGACCGGCTGCTGATTCTCACCCCACACAAGCGGCCGCGGCTGCGGGATGAATGGGGTTGGGCCCTGGAGCATGAACGGGTCGTCGAGCGAGTACGATTGCGGCTTTATCGATCACAGTGGCGAATGAATAGCACTAACCCTTTGTAATCCGTCCCACAATTCACTCTCATTAAGTCTTTAAACATCGAATCAAATCCGGCGAAAATTGCGCGTCTTTCCGCATTCGAACCCATTTGCACAGATCGCTCGCGATGCCGGGCGTGGGTGCATATTAAATAAGCGGGCCATCGCGGTACCGTGCGGGTAGTCGCGACCCGTTCCTCAGCGAAAACCCCATTCTTAAGTCAAAAACGGCTTCGTCCAAGAAAATTTCGGATGTGATTGCTGATGGCACTGACTTCGCTTTAGGTCAATCGAAAGCCGCTGAATGCGGCAGGGGCGACTGTGGTGGTTGCCCCGTTTCATGGAGCGCGGTTGGT
>DAIRGS010000225.1:0-11869 GCA_036794395.1 Tepidisphaeraceae bacterium
CTCCGGAACATTCCGCACTACGTGTGGTCGTGCGGTTCCCTCGCCTTAATTTGCTGCCGACGATCATCGCGCGCATCCGCCGGATGTTTGACCTGAGCGCCGAGCCGACGGCGATCGCATCGGCGCTGTCGAGTGATCCGCATCTCGTCCCGCTGGTTTCCGCTCGGCCCGGTCTGCGCGTGCCGGGCGCGTGGGATCCGTTTGAGATTGCCGTCCGCGCTGTTCTTGGCCAGCAGATTACGGTAAAGGCGGCGACGCTGATGGCCGGCCGAATTGTTGCCGCGATCGGCACATCCGTGACCGACAGCGTTGAAATACCGGGACTGACACACGCTTTCCCAAAGCCCGAACAATTCAAGCTCAAGGCCCTGACCGGCCTGGGAATGACCGGCGCCCGCGCGATGGCCATCGCGGGTCTTGCCGCGGCGGCGGAGGCAGATGCACACCTGTTTGACCCGCGCCGCGATTTGGCCGAGGCCGTCGCACGGCTGTGCGAACTCCCCGGTGTCGGCGAGTGGACCGCTCAATACATTGCCATGCGCGCCCTGGGCGAGAGCGATGCATTCCTGGCCGGCGACGTTGCGATTCAGCGCCGGTTCGAGCGCAACGGACGCCGGCCCAATTTGAAAGAACTCCTCAATCACGCAGAGCGTTGGCGGCCATGGCGCGCGTACGCCATGTTGCATCTATGGAATGCCGACGCCGACGCCGAACCGATTTTATTAATGAAGGAAACTCGTCATGCACTTACGGCTTGAACACTGGAATTCTCCCCTGGCTCCGCTCCTGCTCGTCACCGACGACGACGGCCTGCTTCGCGCTCTGGAATTTGCCGATCTCGAGAGCCGGATGTCGCGCCTGCTGCGCGAGCATTACGGCACCTATTCCCTGAAGGACGGCGACGCGCCTGCGTCACTCACCCAAGCGCTCGACGCTTACTTCAATGGCGACATGGACACGATCGACGAAGTACAAACCGCCACCGGCGGCACTTCCTTCCAGCGCGAAGTCTGGAAAGCACTGCGCGCCATTCCAGCCGGAACGACGATGAGTTACGGACAACTCGCCGCCAATCTTGGCCGGGCCGGCTCGGCCCGCGCAGTGGGAGCCGCCAACGGTGCAAACCCCATCCCCATCGTCGTCCCCTGCCATCGCGTCATCGGCGCCAACGGCACGCTCACCGGCTTCGCCAGCGGCCTGCCGCGAAAGCGCTGGCTGCTCGATCATGAAAGCCGCTACGCCCAGACCGCGCTATTGGCCGAAAGTTCAAAATGCCTGGCCTGAAACCGCGGGGTGTCTGTGGAAATACAAGATTGAACTGTCAGCGGTATGAGGAGGCGTGCCATGTTTTCAGTGTTGTTCGAAGTTCACCCCAAGCCCGATCAATGAGATCCAACGCCACCACCTGCTCTCAATACCTGGGCCTCGATATTTATTCCGGCGATATGCTGGTCGATTGGGATGTCTACGAAGCCGTACTCACGCCCGGCGACCTCGCCCTCATGCTGGTCTGGCAAAACTGCTCGGCACTGGAGTATTTTGAGAACACCGAAGAAGCGCTCGTTCCCCCAACCCACCGAATCCGCCACGTCCGCGTAGTTCGCGACTACGGCATGTACGATCGCCGGGAGGCGCCGCAGTATTACCCGGAAGTGAAAAGACTGGTTTGAAGGCCAGGGTGCGTATTGGCAACTGTGAGTGTCACAGGGCAGACCTACTGATCCCGTCCAAAGTAGATCGCCGGCTGGCCAACGACGCCGCTTTCCTGCATCAGCTTCTGCCTGGCGGGATTCGCCATCGCGGCATTCCCTTCGGCCACGCTGTTGATCTTGAACACGAGGTAGACGAGGTTCGGGTCATCGATTCCACGACCGAGCACGATATCGATCAGGCCATCGTTCTTCCGAGTCGCCGGGCCCTCGGAGTCGAACACCTTAAGCCAGGCGTCAAAGTCCTTTACTTTGGCGATCACTTCCGCATAGTCACATTTCCCGGCATCGGTCATGCGCAACACGTGAATGAATTTGATATCCGGTGCTGAGACAACGCCGGCCTTCTGCATCACTTCTTTGAGCCGTGGGTCCGTGGCAAATGCCCTGGCTTTGGCCACATCATCAATGATCGCTGGAATCTCGATGTCGTTTGCATTTTCGATCCCGCGGGCCACGCCAATAACATGAATACCCGCCGCTTCGTGGTAATGAGCATCCGCATCAAAGAACGGCTTCCATTTGTCGTAGTCAGCCACGGTGTGGCGGATGACCATCGCGTCAAACGGCGCGGTCGGCGCCTTTGCGGCGTCCGCGCCCGATTTATGGGACGAAGTACAACCGATCAGGGATAGCCCCAAACCAATCACGGCGGCCAGCGAGCCAAGCTTTTTAGCCGCCGAAATCGACAGGTTCTTAAGGGTTGTCATCATGGTCTGCTTTCCGCCGTGAAGAGGTGTGTTGTGCGACAAAATGCGTGACACTCAATGATTCAATCGAAGGATACTTGCGGACATGCGCGCAGACAAGGCGCGCCAAGGACGGGTAACCGACGCTGGTCATAACCCCGACTTGGATGGCTGGCGTGATTGGGTCTGTCTCCGCTTCAACATCCTCGACAACCCGGCGTGGAGTTCATCGAGGATGATTCTCCATTCGCTCGGATCGCAGGAAGCCGCAATCGCTGAACTTCCGAAGCTGGTCAGGCAATTCCTGGCGGAGCGAGACGGCTTCGGTGGGGTCGAAGGCTTGCAGGCGGAGGTCAGGCGGCGATTTTATGCAGATGGAACATACGGCGCTCCCGTACCAACAACATTCACAACCGTGTCCGACTGAACTCGTACCGCGCTGATCTAGGAGTATTCGGCATCGCAAGTAGAATGTCCTCGACATGCGTTTCGCAAACCCGCTAGACATTGCCTGCCCCGTTTGCGGTCAGCACTTCCACGAAAGCATCGAGTGGCTGATGCAAGACGGAAGGCGGTGTCCTGACTGCCACACCAGCTTCAACTCCATGCAAGAATCGATTAGTTCACGGATTCAGAACTGGACCGATTTGATGGATGGAGTTCAGTTCATCATGAACATTGAAGAGCGTTGGGGCATCGAGATTTCCGATGACGATGCCTGCCGTCTGATGACTGCCGAGTCGATTTGTGATTTCATCCTAAGCTCGCAGCCGGACAACAGCACAAGCACGGAGACGATCCGGGCTGCGGTCTATCAGTTTGCCGCCGATCATCTTGGCGTGAATCACACAGGGCCGGAAACTGACTTGCTCGGTGCATTTCGCCGGGTGGCGAGGCAGCGAACTTAGCCCCTCGACCGAAGCATGACCGGCTGCCGACACAGGAGCAGGTGACGATGTTCGAATACCGTGTGACCAAGTACGACCCGAAGAAGCGTGACGGCACGGGTGCCTTCATTGCGGACGACTGGACTTCACAAACCCAGATCGGTCAGACATTCGGCAGCGTCGTTCTGACCGCAGCACAATATCACAGTACGGAAGATGCCTACGTCAAAGCGGCATTGGCTTTTCTTCGAGAGTCCGCAGGCGAGTCCTTAAGGGTCGTGCATTTGGAGAACCACGACCGCCATGAGGAATCGGGTTTGGCCCTGAGGCAGGGGGTCATTTTGCATCCGCCCGAAATCGACCGGGTATGTCGGTTGAACCTCCGGGGAACGATTTGGTGCAAGTTGGAGGACGATGCCGGGCGGTTCATCCACTTCGGCTACGACTATTATATGTACGTTGGCGTGCCGACCCCGTGCCAAGGCTCGAAGGCTCTTGCACGAGACCTCAATTTGTTCGTCGAAGAGTTCCGCTCTCCATATCACGGCACGGAGAACCATTGAAAGCGATGTAAGCGCTCGCACGGCAAACCTCCGCCTCTTGGAAGAGATTGACGGCGAAACGTTCGCAAAAAAGGGTGTTGAACTTCGGGACCGTGAATCAACGCTCAAGGCAGTGCTTGATGGTTGTGATCGAGGGAGCCACGAGAACGGCGAACTTGCAGTGAAAGCGTTTGAACTTTCTCAATCACTTTCTGAGAAATGGCTTACGTCAGATTTTGCTGCGAAACGGCGATTCCTCGAATTCGTCTGTTTGAACTTTTCGTTGGATGGTGTAACTCTCGTCCCCACAATGAGAAAACCCTTCGACCTGCCGGCCGAAGGGCTCATTTCTGCTCGAAGTCAGGGTGACAGGATTTGAACCTGCGACCCCCAGCACCCCATGCTGGTGCTCTACCAAACTGAGCTACACCCTGAAAGTCTTCGCTTTAAGGGTAGCCGGTGGAGGGAACATAAACAAGTGGAAGCTGAGAATCGTTGTTGTGAAATTGTCACGGTGCGATCACATGTACTACAAGAATACATGGCTCTTAGGAGGCCGAGGCTCCTGCCAAGCTGCGGCGTTTTGAAAAACGCGGCTCGGCATGAGCCTTGTCCTGGGCTGATGGAAACCAGTAGGTTTTTCACGAAACGGGTTCGTTGAGGTTTTGTTGCTCCGCGAAAAATGCACCCTCCTGCCCCCTCTCCCGCCGAGTTTGTGATTTTATTCGAAAAACCACCGGAAAAATGGCGTTCTTTCGCCAAAATCCGCGGCAAGATTCTAAAAAATCACAGGCTCTCCGGGAGAGGGGGCCAGAGGGCGCGCCGACGGTGGGAGGCGCAACAAAACCGCGAGGTAGAGATGCCATGAAAACCTGTTACTTTTCATCAGCCCAGCCTCGCCCTAATCCACACCATGCCACTCACTCTTCGTCGCAGGCGCGGCAGCGGGTAGACGCGTGCACCAGCAAGTAAGGACTGGACATGAGAAAACAGAACAAAGGCGTGCTGACGGGCGAATCGATCGATGGCATGACCAACGCTCAGCGCGAAAAACTCGTGGCGGAGCTGGAGGCAGAGACACCCGAACAGCGCATGCGAAGGGCAAGACCTTTGAGCGCGCAGCAGCGCGCGACTTGGCGGAGGATCAAAAAGAAAATGGGCAGGCCGCGCGTCGGGGAAGGTTCCAAGCCTATTTCTCACGCGCTTGAAAAGAGTCTCCTGAAGCGGGCGGATGCCTACGCTAAGCGACATGGGCTCAAGCGGGCGGAGCTGATCGCACAGGGACTCCGCGCCGCGATGGGTGAAACCCGCTCACTTGCTCGAAAAAGTGCATGAGGAGAGAGCAGTGATTGCGCGAAGCCGAGGAAGATCCCATCGACCTATTTACCAGGGCAATCGCATGTAGAGCGAAAGTGCATGGTATTGGGAGGTGCGAGGCTCCTGCCGAGCCGGAAGGCTTGTCGATAAATGCGGCTCGGCAGAGCCTCGCACTCCGAATCAGGTCACATGCGATCGCCCTGAGCGATTTACGAGTCGAATCGAATTCCCTGGGCGAGGGGGAGGTCTTTTGAGTAATTGATCGTATTGGTTGCGCGGCGCATGTAGGCCTTCCAGGAATCGGAGCCGGACTCACGGCCGCCACCGGTGTTTTTTTCGCCGCCGAAGGCGCCGCCTATTTCTGCGCCGCTGGTGCCGATGTTGACGTTCGCGATTCCGCAGTCGCTGCCGGCGGGGGAGAGGAATAGTTCTGATTCGCGGATGTCAGCGGTGAAGATCGCGGAGGACAGGCCCTGGGGCACGTCGTTCTGTAAAGCGATGGCCTGGTCGATGGTGTCATAGCCCATGATGTAGAGGATGGGGGCGAAGGTTTCTTCGCGGATGATGGCGGGGGGCGTGCCTTCGATTTCGACGAGGGCGGGTTGGACGTAGAAGCCATTGGCGGGGACGTTGGCGGTGACACGATCGCCACCGTGAACGATCGCGCCGGTGCGCTTGGCGGCCTCGAGGGCTTTTTGCATTGCGGTAAACGCGGCTTGGTCGATGAGGGGGCCGATCAGGGTGCCGGTGTCGAGAGGGTTGCCGATTTTCAGGCGGGCGAAGACGGAGACGAGGCGATCGGTGACGGCGCGTTTGAGGGAGTTGTGGACGATCAGGCGTCGGAGGGTGGTGCAGCGCTGGCCGCAGGTGCCGGCGGCGGCGAAGGTGATGGCGCGGATGGCCATTTCGAGGTCGGCCGAGGGGGCGAGGATCATGGCGTTGTTGCCGCCGAGTTCGAGCAGCGAGCGGCCCAGGCGCCTGGCGACGTTTTGGGCGACGGCGCGGCCCATTCGCACCGAACCGGTGGCGGAAATCAGGGGGAGCTTTTCGGAATTGGCGAGGATTTCGCCAACGGTCGAACCGTCGCCGATCACAACGCTGCTGATGGCCTGGGGCGCATCGGGGAATTCATTCATCACCTGGCCGACGATTTGCTGGCAGGCGAGGGCGGTGAGCGGGGTTTTTTCCGAGGGCTTCCAGACGACCGTGTCGCCGCAGACGAAGGCGAGCATGGCGTTCCAGGCCCAGACGGCGACGGGGAAGTTGAATGCGGAAATCACACCGATGGGGCCGAGCGGGAGCCATTGTTCCATCATGCGGTGGCCAGGGCGCTCGCTGGCGATCGTGAGGCCGTAAAGCTGGCGCGAGAGGCCGACGGCAAAGTCGCAGATGTCGATCATTTCCTGCACTTCGCCCAGAGATTCCTGGAGAATTTTGCCGGATTCGAGTGTGACGAGGCGGGCGAGATCGGCTTTTTGATCGCGGAGGCGCTGGCCGATCTGGCGGACGAATTCACCGCGTTTGGGGGCGGGGATGAGACGCCATTGGAGGAAGGATTCGTGGCCGCGGTCGATTGTTGATTGGACGTCTTCCGGGGAGGCGGTTGTGACGGTTGCCAGGCGCGCGCCATTGATGGGGGAGCGTACGGGCAGGGCGGGGCCATGCGCGGGGATTGAGTCGCGGCCGATGATGATTCCGGAGTTGTCGCGGGATAGGTTGAAGGGAAGCTGGATGTCGATTGGCATGGTGGCGCTCCGGGGCAAGGGACGAGACGCTCTTAATCGTTGTTATGCCGTGATGGATTGGCAAGGGGAGGAGGAAGCGAAATTGAGTGGGTATTGGTGCAACCAGAATTGCGCCTTTGGAATCCGAATAAACTCTGCGCCGACGGAAAGGCGCCTGGCATTCGCCCTCACCCCGCGCGGCTTTGGCCGGGAGAGCATTAGAGGGAGACAGTAGAGCAGTTAGAGGAAATGCTGCGCGTGATTGCGGTGCTTGGAATTCGCCCTCACCCCGGCCCTCTCCCGGGGGGAGAGGGGGAAAGAGGGCGGACACGGGGGTCGGCTCCCTGCTATTCCGATTGCTGCCGGCGGCGTTCAAGTCTCCAGGTCAGTAGTGGCCTGACGACGGCTATTGCCGCCAGGTAGATGCAGAACGTTCCGACCGCCATGACCAGGCCGAGGCTCTTTAAACCGAGGTGATGGGCGAATGCCCAGAAGAATCCGAAGCTGCTGGATGTGACGAAAGCGCAGAGTAGAAGGGCGCGATCGGCCGGGTCGCGTCGGAGCCAGACGCGTTTTGGGTCTGCGACGGCTTCTTTGTAGCGGTGGACCAGGAAGACGCCGTATTCATGGCCCGCGCCGATCAGGATCGGCAGGCCGAAGAAGTTGGCGAAGTTCCAGCTCACATCGAACAATCCCATGAACGCCAGCAGCATCGGCAGGCCAAGGGCCAGCACGCTCACGGCGATCAGCGTATGCAAAATGTTCCGCAGATCGATTAGTACCAAGATGAAAATCAAGAGCAACGCGTAAGCTGTGGCCTGGAGGAAGGCTTTTTCGATCGCGCTGGTGGTGTGGAAAATATCTGAAGTGATTCCTGTGACCGATGGCGCGCCTGGCACGGTCGCCACCCGCGCCTCGACTTCCCGCTCAAACCGCTCCAGGTTCTCACGTTTCCAAAGATCGTCCTTGGGCGTCACATACAATGCATAAACGGGCGGTTTATCAGGTTCCTCCTCCATGCTCACCAAATGAGCGCGGATCGCTTTTGGAATGTTCTCGACCTTGAGGTCCGGCGGGTTAATCATCGCCAGGATCTTTTTCAGCTCTTCCACGAACTGCCCTTGCCATTTCGACAAACCCGCGGTTATGGCAACCGCATTGGGCCCACTGTTTGTGATCCGATCCGCGAATTGGCGCAGGGCCTTGGCCGCCTCGCGCGCTTCGGCGCTGGCGGGATGGGTTGTGGCGGTCGTCTCGAATTTGCTTGCGAGGTTCCGCACCTTGGTGGCGATGCCTGGAAGATCTGAAGCGGTGACGGGGGCCGGCGGGGTCCAGTCTATCGTCCCCAGTTCAGAGGCATGAGCCCGCAAAAAGGCGGCGTTATCAAACGCAGTTAGAATGCTTTCGGTTCCCGCGACCGTCTGCGCCCCGGCCAGCGACTGACGCACTCGCCTCAGCAGGTCTAGGTCGGGTGAGAGCACGACCGCCTGCCAGGTCTGGAGCTTACGGATTAGCTTCACCGAGGGCAGTTCGGGCGCTTGCAGGTCGAGGAGGTTGGGATTGAAATCATTTCGTTGAATAAGGGGAATGCCCGCCAACACGCCGCATGCCCATAGGCAGGGCAGCACCAGGCGTAATCGCGTACGCTTGGGCGCGGCGGCATATCGCTCACTGTATGGCTTTAATTTGGCCGGGAAGACCACTAGCAGCGCCGGCAATACGGTGTATCCCGACACGAGACACAACAGCAATCCTCCGCCGGCAATAATGCCCAGCTCGGCTGCTCCTTTGAAATCCGTCAGCGCGGAAACCAGGAATGCGCCAGCGGCACCCATGCATGCGGTATTCACGGGCGGGCCGACGTAGCGAAACACCCGCGCCCAGATCGCCTGCGGCCGCACGTACCTGCGCGCCTCGCGCCGATATGCGGCCAGGATCTGGATCAGGTAGTCCATCCCGATCCCAATCAGGGCGATCAAGAAAACCGTGGAGAGTAAATTCAACCGATGGACGCTGATGGTTGCCCAGCCAAACGTCCAGCCGATCGCCACGGCAAGGGAAACTTCCGCAACTACCGCGAGCCAGACGGATCGCAAAAAGACCACCAGCCCAAGGAATACCACGCTTAGCGCGACGATTTCTGATCGCCGGCCATCGCGGTCGGTTGTGCGGTTCTCATCGGCATCCAGTACGGGCCGGCCAGTCAATCCCACAGTAAACTGCGGGAAACCCCTGGCTACATCCTCCACCGCGCCGCGGATCGCGTCGATCGTGTCCGCGCCCGCGGTGAGCCCGGATGCGTCGATCTTTTCGTGCACCCGAATCAGCAACAGATTGTGCGGCGGATCCTTCGGATCGGCATCCGGCACGTACATGTATCCCAACTGGCTGGGATCATCCGCTCCGATCGTCAACAAATCCGGTACCCGCGGCTGGGTTGGCGTGGCGGCGGTTGCCGCCCATGAATCCGCCAGCACACGCACAAACTCGATCATCTGTGGATCAGCCGATTGGAACGCCAGCCCACCCAGGAACCGTTCGATCGGGGTCCGCCCCAAGATCCCGGTAAGTAAGCCGGGCTTTTCGCCCCACAACTTCGCAAGCGGTAAGAATTCTTTGATCTCATCAAAGTCCTGCCGGACCTTGGCTGAGTCATCGAACAGAATTCCCGGCGCCAGCGGATGGGCCAGCGGGACTTTTTCCTCGACGGATCGAATGTATTGGTCGCCTAATCCCCGCAGCCGGGCCGAGATGCGATCGGCCAGATCGACCCACTCCCCGACGGCGGGTGGATGAGCGGTGTTGACCGGCTCAATCACTACATAGGTCGCCTGGTTTTCGGGGAAGAGCCGATCGAATCGGAGGTAATCGGCAAAAAACTTAACTTTGGGGGAGAATAGATCGTTCTGGTCGGTTGAGACTTTCAGCCGCTGCCACGCCAGGCCCGCGGAGACGCTCACCATTACCGCGGAAAGCAGGAGCGTCGGCCACGGATGTGCCACTACCCACAGGACCGATTTAACAAGCCGTCTCTGAAAGAATCCCATCCGAAAATCCACGTCTACCCGGTATCGCGGGCCGTGGATTGTAAAGGGTTTTCGACGGAGAGAGAAAGGGCGCTGTGCTGAGGATTTACACGTCTACATCGGAAGCACCTCCACCTTTCCATCCGCAAGTTCCACCAGATGCCGCACATGATCCGTCAATGAAAGGTAGTCCCCCTCGCTCCATTGCCCTTGATTGGGAAAAAGGCGCGCGATTTCCCATGCAGGTCCGGAGACGCTTGGCGAAGAGGATTCAACAACGGACAAAAAAGCCTCCACCCACATGATACCCCAAGCCGGAGAATCGCTCTTAGCAATTTCGGTTAGGCCGTAATTGCCCTCTTGGCCAATCCCATTACCGTTTGCCACGCCGCTCCGGGGAAGCGTTGGGTATCGGCCAGGACATCTTCCAAGCCGTTGAGGAACCAATCCATATCTGCCTGGTTCACGATCATGGGCGGCAGGAACTTGATCACTTCGATGTGATACCCTGCCACCTGCGAGAGAATTTTATGCTTTTGCAGCAGTGGAATGATGACCATCTGCCCAAAAATGCTGTCGTGCAGCTTGTGGATCATGTCCCAGGCCATCTTCAGCTTGAACGATTCTTTGGGCCTGGCGAAGTCGAGAGCGAACATCAGGCCCTTGCCGCGAACGGATGAGACAAACGGGCAGCTTGCTCCGATGGTCTTGAGGCGGCCCATCACGTAATCGCCCATTGCCGCGGCGTTCTCGACGAGTTTGTCTTGTTCAATCACGTGCAGGCTGGCAAGAGCGGCGGCCATCGCCAGATCGTTCTGGCCGAAGGTGTTGGAATGAACGACGCAGTGTTCCATGCTGTCGAAAACGCAGTCCATGATTTTCGGCCGGGTGATGACTGCGCCCACGGGCACAAAGCCGCCGGACAGTGCCTTGGCTGAGCACACAATATCTGGCTCAACACCATCCCAATGCTGATATGCGAACCACTTGCCGGTTCGACCGAGCCCGCACTGCACTTCATCGGCGATCAACAAAGACCCATACTTGCGACACAGCCGCTGAGCTTCAAGTAAGAATCCATCGGCGACGACTTCACAGGTCTTGCCCTGCACTGGCTCCACGATAAAAGCCGCCGCCTTTTTGGGCGCGAGCGCCTGTTCCAGGGCTGGCAGGTCATTGAACGGCACCATGGTGGTCCCGGGCATCAGCTCTCCAAATCGGTCGCGGAAAAAGTTCGAGCCATTCACGGCCAGCGAGCCGGTGGTCAATCCATGGAACGCGTGATCGCAATAAACGATTCCGCTCCGGCGCGTGCTGCACCGTGCGAACTTGATGGCCGTCTCGACGGTCTCGGTACCGCTGTTGGTGAAGAAGACGCGCGAGAGGCCTTCGGTGGTATGCGATGTGAGCTTCTCAGCCGCCAGCCCGCTGAGGATGCCGCAGTCCATCCGCACCAGGTTCGGCAGGTCCTGATCGAGAATCTGCTTGAGAATCGCCTTCACTTTCGGATGGTTTCGCCCCAGCGCAAAGACGCCCCAGCCCGTCAGCAGATCGAGATATTTGGTGCCGTCTTCATCCCAAAGATACGCACCTTCACCCCGCACGTATCGTTTATCGAATCCGATCGCGCGTAACATCTTCACGAATGAAGGGTTAATGTGCCGGATGTGGAGGTCGTATTGCCGGCCTTTGTGTTGGTTCAGCCATTCGAAGAAATCAGTGTGCATGTGCAGGGGATTATAACGAGGGTTTGGCGGTGCAAGTAGTGGACGGAAATGTCTCTTAACCAAGATGCGTGCGCCTATCGAGTGCAGCGGCGTCAGGTTTGGCTTGACATCTGGAATGGCCGCTGAACCACAATGAGCGCATGCTCGGCGCATGTGACCACATGATAGAAAGAGCATGCCCTCATCGGGCGGTGAAAGACGGCCCCCTCCCTACCCTCCCCCGGCGTACCGGTGGAGGGAAAAAGGAG
>DAIRGS010000226.1:0-11867 GCA_036794395.1 Tepidisphaeraceae bacterium
GTCCCGCCCCCGCCCGCTCCCCACTGCTCTGTGTTTTCTCTGTGTCCTCCGTGATCTCTGTGGTTAATCCTTCGCCGTTTGGGTGCCGCTGCGCCGCGCTGCGGCCATCTGCGCAATCGGCGGTGAATGGCTTTCCGTCGTTGCCTTCTCCGTGCCCTCTCTTCGAGCCTGAGCCTCAGCCCGCGACGAGCTCGGTCGAGTCGAGCCGAAGGCCGCGCCTCCGTGGTGCATCATGATTTCGCGTGTCGCATTTTCTGCGACACATGTCGCATTTTCGCCCCCAAACGTCGCATCAAAACACGCCCAAGCAAAAATAAATAAATCTATAACCAGCTCTATAAATTGATCTTACGTCATATGTAGATATATAAATTCGACACTTGCGACACAATGCGATACTTTTTGCCTTTTTCCAAAAACGTCGCATTCCCACCCGCCCTTTCCGTCCCGTCCCGCCCGCTGCCTACCGCCTACTGCCTACTGCCTACCGCACACTCTCCCGTACAATCCCCTTTCGCATGTCCACCGGCTTCAATCCCGATCTGGTCGCCCTTCAGCGTCGCGCCGTGACGGCCTTTCACGCTGGACGTGCCCAGGAGGCGGTAACGCTATTCGAAAAACTTGCCCAAGGCACGAATGACGCCGGCGCTTGCAGCAATCTCGCGATGGTGCTCGCTTCGTTAGGCAGGTTTGACGAATCCGTGCAGGCGTCGGCCAAAGCAGTCTCGGTTGCTCGAAACGTTCCCGAACTGCATGCCAACCTCGGCAACGCGTTGCAAGTGGCCGGGCGGATTGATGAGGCAATTGAAGAGTACCGCCACGCCTTAATCCTCCGGCCCAACTACCCCGATGCCCAATCCAACCTCGCCCAGGCGCTGACGACCGCCGGTTCGTTCGACGAAGCGATCGGATTGCTCGGCGGAATCTTGTCCGTGCAGCCCGATTCATTTGCGCCCTTGATCAACCTCGCAATTGCGCTTCAGGGAAAAGGTGATCTGGATGGCGCGATTGCCGCTTGCCATCGGGCGCTGACAGTTCAGCCAAAGTCGGCCGAAGCCCATTCCAATCTGGCGCTCGCGCTCAAGGATGCCGGCCAGCTCGATGAAGCGATCGAGCACTTCCGCCAGTCGCTGAAGCTACAACCCAATCGACACGTGGCCGACGCCCTTCTTGTCCTTCTGCATTATCACCCCAGTATCTCGCAAGAATCACTCCTCAGGGAACATCGCGACTGGTTCGCGCAGTACATCGAAAACCAGATTCACGAACTACCGCCCGCCGAATTCGATGATTCGCCCACTCGACGCCTGAGGATTGGCTACGTCTCGCCCGATTTCCGTGAGCACCCGGTGGGCTACAATATTTTGCCGCTCCTGGAACATCACAATCATAATCGATTCGACGTTTACTGTTACTCCGATGTCACACGGCCCGACGCGCTGACGCAGCGCATGCGCGCCTGTGCCAATCAATGGCGGAATATCCGATCGCTCAACGACGAACACGCTGCCGATCTGATTCGGGAGGATCGGATCGATATCCTTGTCGATTTGGCGTTACATACGGGCCAGAACCGCCTGGCCGTCTTCGCACGAAAACCTGCGCCGATCCAGGTGAGCTTTGCCGGATACCCAGGCACAACGGGATTGCCCGCAATCCACTATCGCCTGACCGATCCGTTTCTTGATCCACCCCAACCCACTGGTGATCGATCTGTCGACACGCCGATTCGTCTGCCCAACTCGTTCTGGTGCTATCAACCGTTGGGAACGGAGCCCGACGTGGGCCCTCTCCCGGCATTCAACAACGGATTCGTTACATTTGGCTGTTTGAATAATTTTTGCAAGGTAAATAGACCCGTGTTGCAGCTTTGGGCTCGTGTCCTGGTCGCAGTAAAGGGGTCGCGTCTGCTGCTTTTAAGCAAAGAAGGCTCCCACCGCGATCAAACCCGATCGGTACTTCAGGCACTTGGGGTTGATCGACAGCGGGTGGAGTTTGTCGGCCCGAAGGACCGTGACGGCTACCTCAAGGTTTTCGGGGGAATCGATATCAGTCTGGACACCTTCCCGTATAACGGGCACACGACAAGCCTCGATTCAATGTGGATGGGGGTGCCCGTGGTGACGCTGGTCGGCGCGACCCCGGTGGGTCGGGCCGGGTGGTCGCAGCTTCAGAATCTTGGGTTGGCGGACCTTGCCGCGGACGATCCGGCGGCCTACGTGCGCATTGCGACCACGTTAGCAGTCGATCTGCCGGCCTTGGCCGACCTGCGGACAACGCTTAGAGGTCGAATGCAAACCTCTCCACTGACCGATGCGAGGTCATTTGCCCAGGGAATTGAGAGCGCGTTCGAGGGAATATGGCGCAATTCTTGCATGCTACAGGGGCAAGATCGCGCGACCGGACTCACGTCCTAGAACTCGATTGGAAAACAACCAAGGCCTTTCAACTCTGACGGCAGTGTGCGGAGGGGGGTTTTTCTTTGACTTCGCACCCCCCTGTAGATAACTTTCGCGACTGCCGGTGGCTTGGAGTGTGGTGGTGTCATGAGTAGAGGAGTAGCCGCCGGAATTCCGCGTTCATTCCCTTTATTGGAACGGGACCTGAGCGATGTTATTCTCGCAACGGGCGATAACGAAGCGCCTGTGGTACCCGACTCTGAATTGAAGATCGCGGCCGACGCCCACCGCTGTTGTTTACCCCGGGCGGCGTCGCAGCAGCTAGGAGCAAGCACCTATGGCTCGTCGTCGTCCAACCGCCCGCGGAAAGTCATCCCGTCGGAAGACCCTTCAAACCCGTCGCTATTTCACCGAAGCGCTTGAGTCGCGCACGTATTTCGTCGTCCTGCATGAGGGCGACGTCTTCGAATTTTTCGCTGACAACAACCAGATGGAGCGTGTGGTTGTTCAGGGGAATTCCGGAAGCACGACTCTTGAGCTGATTGGGTCGCACTCCAGCAGTCTTACCGGATTATTCCCGGGCCAGGCTCCCAACCTCACAAGCATGGACGGCGTCATCGTTGCCGGCCCCGATCGCGGGCAGGTTGGAGCCGGGCTGCCTCCGGCAGCCTTTCAAGGCAATGGCGGGACCGGCAATAATACCAACGCCCCTGTATTCACCGACGACATTTACGCGATCTTTGTCAGCAAGTCCGATTCGTCCACGCGCATTGCCATCGCCGGCACCCCGCTGCTTAGCCAGCCCAACCGGCCGATGCAGCCCTTCACCGGGAACGTACCGCTGCTGATCGCGCCCAACACGGGCGGTGCGGCCATTACCGTGTCAACCGCCAACAGCGGCACCGCCATTCTGGGTGCGCGCGCCTTTCCACAAACCATCACCGGAAACGGTGGCGGCACCAATGCGAATTTCCCCACGAACGAGCCCGTATTCGGCCCGTCAAGTTTTCCGGCCGGTACTTTCCCGACCCTGCCGTCAAACCAAACATCCATCTCTGCCGGCCTCACCGTCGCTCAAGGTAATAACCTGGGTGAGTTCTTGTTCGGCGGCACGATCATGGGCGACGTAAACATCCACGGTTCGGTGGGATTGTTCTACGCCGGCTGGATCGTCACTGGAAATGCGGTTGGAAACGGCGGCGCCAATAACGGCGCGGCAGTCAATTTTAGCGTTGATGGGGACGTGCAGAACCTCCTGACCAATTCATCCATCGGCACGAATACTGATAGCGCGAACTTCGGCAATCCGGTCTACACCAGCGGCTTCAACATGCACGTCGGTGGGAAAGTGGGGACGATCAGGTCCCTGGACTCGATTGTCGGGACCATCGACGTTATCCATGACCCTAATGCGCCGGGTCTGGCCGGCACTGTTTATCAGGAAGTTAATCGACGGGCCGGATCATGGGACAACGCGATCTTCGCCGGCGATCCGATTCTGACTAACGACACGTTCCTGGGCGCTCAATTCCTCACCGGCATCGATAATGGCGGTGACGTTGCCGTCAGCGGCCAGATCGAAGGTCTGAGCCTGACCGACAATAACAGTGTCGACTACTACGCCGTTCCCCTGCTTGCCGGGCAAACCGTTACCACTCGCCTGCAAAACAATTTCATCGGCGGGCTGAATCTGGGTGTGTTTGACTCTGAACAGCGTCTGATTGCGACCGACTACAGTGCGATCGATTCAACGACCTTTGCCGGGGCGAATTTCCAGTTTACCGCCAAATTGCCGGGCGTTTATTACTTCGCAGTCACCGGCTCCATCAACAATACTTTTGCCGCGGGCTTCACCCCTCTCCTGGGAACCCTGCCCTATACCCTGCTGATTTCAGGCGTGGGCGATTTGGGCATCGGCGGCATCGTCGCAGCTAACAATATTCTGGATACCGGGCTCGCCACGACGTCCTCGACTGGAAACAACGCGGGTATCCACCTCGCTCATGGCGACCTTGGCGCGGTCTACGCCGGCGGAAATATCGTTTCTAACGATGGCGGACTGCTCGGTACTGTCTTCGGCGTGGGCTTTGGCCTGACCAATGCATTTTCGGTCGTTGTCGATAGTGGAAATCTTCGTGACGTAGAAGGCGGCTCCATCGGCAACGGCGTTACCCCTGCCGCTACCAGCACCACCGGCGGTTTCAGCCAGTCGACGGGCGTTGGCTTCAGTTCGCCGCCTTCCGGGCTGGTACCCAATGGGTCCGTCGGAATGCTTCGCGCCACCAGCACCTCCAATGCGTCGGGACAAGGCGGCACCGGCGTGCTTCTTTGGAACATCTTTGGTCTCACGTCGACCACCGGGGCGGGTCAGCTCGTCAATCCCTTCGGTAGCCAAATTGCCATCGCCGGCGATTATCAAATGGTCGACGCCGCGAATTTCTTCGAGGGCGAACTCGTCGCAAACGGCAATATTGGAACTATCCGTGCCAACAATATGGGCAGCAACACGCCCAGTTATTTTCAAGTGAATGCTGCTAACGACAAAACCAAGCATGGCACAATCGACCTGATTGACGTTACAACAAACCTTGGCCTTTTGGGAGCTGGCGGTCCAGCAATCATCACCGGTCCGGGCGGCAACTGCCGTTATATACACGTTCCTTCCACTGGGACGGTCTTCCGCGACTTCCAGTTCGGCGGCAGTCAGCCCGAGGGAACGATCTACCAGCCCGGCGAAACCGCCGTGATCACCGACGACTCCGGGGCCGTTGTAAGTCTAACCCCGCAAAGTGCGCTCGACAGCCTGACTGTGATCACCTACCCAGTCCGCGGCAGTGGTGGCGCGGCCATCGTTCAAGTGCAAGTATCCGGTACTACCGGCGCTGGCACGGGTGAGGGCGTTAACGTCACGACCAGCGGCGATGCCACGGGAACAGCCGAGATCGGAAGCATTCTGGTCAATGGAACCGGAACCGCTGTTGGCGCGGGCGCTGCGGCCCCAGCCGCCGGGGGAACCACCGGCACAACCGCGCCCGGGTCGCCGGGAGGCGCACCGGTTACCGGCCCCGCGACCGCCACCACAAAATTCACGCTTCCGACCCTACCTGGCGCGCCAGCACTCGCCACACCCGCCACAAACGCCTTGGACATTAATTTGTCAGGTAGCGCCACGTTGGATGTCTACGAAATCACAGGTCCAGTTACCGGAACCGGCCTCACCGCCGGGGTGGGCCGGGTCACTTCCATTTCAAACTCAACGCCGAAAAGCGAGATAGTTAACGTCCATCTCAATTCGCTTGGCACCCTCAGCACCTCTGGGACCATCGGCGAGTCCCTTAAATCCGGCACGGCCGCCTTACCGACCGGTAACTTCATCCGCGCAGACGGTAGCTCGGGCGCGCCGTTTACTTATCCGCTTTTCGAAGTCAGCAGTTTGGTGCGTGTCCTTGGAAACGTCGTAAGCATTAGCGCTTCGGGTGGAGTCGGGAACGTTTATACCGGGTTAATCTCCAATGGCGCCGGGGGCACAGATCCGGTTCCAGCACCCAATTCCACGCCTCAGCCGATCCCGGCTGGTGGTCTGCTTCAGGGCGCCGCGGGTCAGATCGGTTCGGTGAGCGGACCTATTGACGGCGCGGTAGTCGCAGCCGGATCGATCAACAGCGTACAGGCAAACGGAATCGGCTGGTCGGGTTCGGGCGCGTTTGGCGGAGTCGGTATCTTCTGTGCGAATATCATCGGCCCGGTTACTGTAAATGGCAACGACTACGGCACGATTGTCTCAACGGTCGCTCAGGTTGGGGTGACCATTAATAACGGTTCGTTTATCAACGGCACAATCGCCGATTTCGAACGATTCGACTACACGGAAACCCGTCGCGGCGTTTCCGTTATTCCGACCAGCGCCACGCCTATAACCCGTCCCCAACTCGATATCGGCGGGATTACCGTCAAGGGAAATGGCGGAATCCTCGGTTCGCAAGTGCTTGGCAATCACGTTGGTCCGGTGACAGTGGCCCCGACCGGATTCGGAATTTTCGATACCCTTTTCGCGGTCCTGGGCGATGGCACATTCCTCGGTATCACCGGGGGCGGATACGGTGTTCGAGATGTGTTTGTTGCCGGTGGCGCCTCAGTGGGGGCTCTTAGCGCAACCGGGGATGGCTCAAGTCTGCCGATTACTAATTTCCCATCGAATGTCCGCAACAGCGAGCAAGGCCTCGGGTTCTCACCCATCACGGGTCAACTCCTCAGCCCCGCGAACGATCTGGACACCTACCTTGGTACGTCTCTCGCAACGCCCATCTTGAATGGCTCCACTGAATCCGGCGTCATCGAAGATACCGTGATTATCGGGTCCCGCGATGTAGGAAGCGTTAATGCCTGGGCGATTCGGGGTCGGTCCATCCTGGGAAATGCGGCATTCTTCCCAATAGCGACTGTAACGGTCATCAACATCGCCAACACGGTCAATCAGATGAACGTTCGCGGGCCTGTTAGTGGATTCTTCGTGACCACCGGCAGGACCGGCAAGTTCAACTTTGGCGGAGACGTTGGTGGTTTTGTACTGTCGGTTGCCGGGCCTATCGGAAACCTCGTATTCAATTCCAGCCTGCTCGATTCGTCTTCCATTTCCGCCCAGGGAAATAGCGGAAAGATCGCATCCATTTTGATACACGGGAATTTCAGCGGTTCCATCAATGCCTTCAGAAGTATTGGCAAAATCACCATTGAGGGCAGCATAATCGGCACCATTACGGCCGCCACGCTTGGTACTTTGAAGCTCACCGGCGGCATCGGAAATGGAACACTTTCTATTACCGGAAATGTTGGCACGATACAGACCGTCGGCGATCTGGGCGTGCCCGGAAACACCCTCACGGTTAACGGAACGCTCGGCAAGCTTCAGGTTGGTGGCAACCTCAATACGTCCGTATCGGTGGCGGGGAACCTGACGAACCTGCTCGTGGCAGGCAGCATCCTGAGTGCTGCAAACGTGACAGTGGCAAACACCATTACACTGATGAAAATCGGCCGCGATGTAGAGGCTGGAGCGGTCATTTCGGCGCATATTATCAAGAAGAAGTTGATTGGCGGGCAGTTGCTGGGCACTATTACCACAGCGTGATCCGTCGGCGGTTGTCTATTTGCCCGCCGCCCGGCACGCGTGCTCGTGCTGGGGATATATGCGTCGTCTCGTCGCGGTCGAACTCATTATCGTTTTTCTCGCCATGGCGGCGCCGCTCGCCATGGCGCAGTCCACCCGCCCCGCCCCACCCACATCGGCGCCCAGCACTCAATCCACGGACATCGCCGCGCCGACTTCACGTCCGGTGACCTCGGCCGAAGTGGCCGAGCTATTCAAACAGTTGTCCAGCCCCGACTGGCGTCAACGGCGAACGGCACGTGAAGCCCTGGTCCGTCTGGGGGAAGAGGCCCGCGACTCGATCTCGAGCCTGATCCCCACCGCGCCGGACGAAGAATCCAAACACCAGGCCCAGGAAGCCCTTGCCCAGATCGACACAAACCGCGTGCTTGGGCCCTCGTACATCACTGCTCATTTCAAAAATGCGCATCCGAGGGAGGTGTTTGCTGAACTTTCCCGCCAGTGCCACGCCCCGCTGCTGACCACGCCGGACAACCTTTGGGTTCAAGGCAATTTTCCCGTGCTTACGCTCGACATTGATCACCAGCCGTTCTGGGAAGTCATGCCGAAGATTTGCCAGCAGTTTAACGTCGATTTGCGGCCAGATCAGACAAGCCTTCGGCTGATGCGAACGGGCGGCAATCTCCTCCTGGGCCTTTCGCACGTCGATGGACCCTTCCTGGTCGTTGCCGATCGAATCGTTTACACGCGAACGCGAAACCTGGGTGCAAAACAAAACCAGCAGTCGAATTTCAACATCACCTTCACGATATACCCCGAACCCAAAATCACCCTGCTTCGAGGATTAACCACGACTCGACTAATCGAAGTCGTGGATGATCACGGAAATTCGCTGGTCCCCGCTGTTTCGTCGCCCAGTTCCGGAAGTACGTTTGGCGGGTCAGGGGCGGCGCAACTCTACGCGACGCTTAAATATCCTGATCGCAATCCCGGCACCAAAATCACCCGTTTCAGGGCGACTGCCTCGTTCATGGTCCAGACAAAGGTCCAGGAAATTCAGATCCCCGACATGCTTAAAATGAAAGACTATCCGGTCTCCGTTGCGGGGCTTCAAATCGTTTTCAAGGAACTGCATCAGAAGGATGGCGGCTACGAACTCAAGCTTTCAATTGCGCCGACGCAGCCGAACTCGCCCAACTTTCAGAACATCTATGAGCAGGTCCAAAGCAATCTTCAGCTGCTCGATCACAATGGCAATCCGCTCCCCCACCGCGGAATCGCCACCAGCCCAATCGCGGGCCGCCCGTTGGGAGTCGACATCAGCCTTCAGTTTGGGATCTCGCCGTTCCCCGGCCGGCCCGAAAAACTGATGTGGAACGTGCCGATCGAAGCGAAGCAAATCAGCGTGCCGATCAATTTCACCGACGTCCCACTGTTCGATACGAATTAGCCCAGAAAATTCATGTCTCACCACGGAGGCACGGAGAACACGGAGAAATGCGAGCAGAGTCCATCTGTAAGCTGCGCAACCTGCATCGAATCGGAGTGACCGTAGTTCATGTGTAACTAATTCTGTGATCTGGTCTTCTCCGTGCCCTCCGTGCCTCCGTGGTGAATAATCCGGGTTAGGCCAGGTTCTGCTTCGCTGAATCCTCAATATCTGACTCAGTTGCTCAAACGCATTTTCTTTACAACCTGGGCCACCGTCTTGCGATCCATTTTTGCGGGGTTTGCGTTCACGCTCCTGGCAAGCAGGGAAGGACATAACAAGAGCGTCAATGGATCAGGCGTTTCGCCCACTTCATTGCGAAGCGAGTCGGCCAGCATCTTAAGCTGTTTCATCTCAGTCGGCTTGAGGTTCATTTCTTTCAACATCTCACGTGTAAGCTTCCCCGCATGATTCAGTGCGGTTGGGGCAACAACCTTCTTCTGCTCGCGGCGGCTCATCAACACCAGCGCGGTCAACACAACTCCCCCGCCGACCGCCAGCAAAATCACCGGCCTCGAGTTTATTTCATGGCGTTCGCCCACGCTGTCCTGAATGCTCTTAAACACTTCGCTCTGCGTTGGCCCCGCCCGTACCGAAATGGGCAAAGCCAGTACCCACGCCATTGCGCACAAGATCCAGTGCCGACGGCCAATCCTCCACATCGCCCCGCCTTTCTGTCGATCCGTGACGTATTTTCTGTTCATCCGGCCGCCTTCTTCTGTTCTTTCAATAGCTCCGCGACAGTCTTCAATACCCCCAGTGCATAGCGTCGAACCTTCACGTTGTCGTCGCTCTTGGCGAGCCGGCCCACTTCGTTGACCAGTTGCCACCATCCGATCTGCCTCAATACCCAAAGCGCCGAAATGCGATGCTCGGCCCGTGAATCGCGCAGCATGTCGATGAGCTGCTTTCCGGCCGTCGAAACCTTCATTCGACAAAGCGCCTTTACTGCATTGGCGCGCTCGCGCCCGTTAGCCGCCAGCGCGCGCTCGGCAAGAATCGCAATGACGCGCTGGTCCCCGCGCGATTCCAGCACCTCTATGGCGTTTGCCCGCACGCGTGCATCGGTGTCGTTGATCAAGCGGTCGATCAATATGTCGGTATGCGATCCCGGGACCTCGCCCAGTACAGTGGTTGCCTTGCTCCGCACGCGCGCGCTGGTATCGGCACACAATTGCACAAGGACATGCTGCAATCCCTCAGCCACGCCGAGCTCCTGGGCGATCTGCATTGCCTTGATCCGTTGCTCGGCCGGTCCCGACACCGCCCGTCGTTGCAGCCGCTGCGCCGTGTCCGGCAACAGCTTAAGCATCGCCCGCCCCGCCTGCTGCCGCGTTGCTTTGTCGAGCTTGTCAAACCGCTGCCAGAATTGCTCGAAGCCCGCTTGGCCGATGGCCCGCCCCACCACGTTTCGTACCGATGCCGGCGCACCGGCCATCAGCTTGAGAAGCATATTCTCATAATCTGCCGGCTTTCGACGCACAATTTCCCGGGCCGCCATTCTTACGATGCGTTCGTCGGCGTCGGTTAACAGCGATCGCAGAAGTCGGATCGACGCTCCTTGCTTGCGCCGCATCGCGATCCGCAGCAGTCGTAGCCGTGCGTCCAAAGACTGCTCTGGCGCACTTTCGGCTGCCTTGTTCGCATGATCCAGTAGAACCGCCAATCGCTCATCTTGCTCAACGTCGTGTATTCCGCCCGCCGCCAGCCATTCGCCAATCCGCGCCCCTTCCGGGGCATTACGCCTTTCCAAGTCGCGCGTCAGCTCTGGAATCCCCCACCACACACCGCGGCTCACCTGCCCGACGCACGTATGAAGCTGATTGTCCTTCAACCAGTGCGTTTTGCGCAGCAATGCGTCAAGCACCGGGGCTTCATCGATGTGCGAAAAGACCGATCCAAAATGCGCCCTCAGATGCCCGCGCGAGGCCACCAGAAGAAACGCCTCCACATGCTCGCTGTTGGGCGGCTGCTGCAATCGCCGGATCATCGCGCTCTGTCCGCCATGCCGGGCCGTCTGCATGATCGCCAGCGTTTTGCTTCCGGGCCAATCCGCCAGCAACAACGCCGCCCGCAATAAATCCGGCCCATGTTTTCCGCGATGCAGGTTAATCGCCCGCGCCACCGCCGCCTCAATCTCCGGACGCTGCGCGATTAATTCCCGATATGTTTCATCCGCGCCAGGAGTCGCAAGGACGGTTTCTTCGGCTGATAACTCTGGTGGTGTCGTATTCCCGTCCTCACGTCTCGCAGACTCCGAGTCTTCGATGCGCTCGCCATCTCCCCCTCCCCCCCTCGCTCCCTCTCCCCCTCCTACTGTTCCCTTCTGCAATCGTCGTGTTTCCGTGGCAACCCAGCGCGCCAGCGCCACAAGCCCTTCACAACCGGCTTTTGAAAACGAATCATCCGAGTCGTGCAGATTCTCAGTCAGCACGTATGCCAGCTTCCCCTGTCGTCCAATTGCGATCAGCCTCATTGCCGCCAGACGCTGGGGGGCGTCCCCACCCCGTCCGCACTCGGCCAGAACTCGATGAAACGTCCCGAGGTTGGCCAGAATCTGAGCCTGCAATGACTCCGGCAGCGCGTCATTCGCCGCCAGCGCCCCCCGCAGGCCGCGTGATGTCTTTCGCCTCAGCAGGGCGTCCAGAGCGGTTCGCTGCTCAGACTCGTTCCCAAGGCGCAGTGCCTGAAGCAGCAGCTCATCTGCCGCTTCGTTTTTGGTTTGCACGAGCGCATGAAGAAGGCGGTCCAGCATCTATCGAGGTTATCGGACGCTGACGGCCCGTCCCTTGAAGCAATCAGCCAGATCCCGTGGAAGGGTCCGTGACACTTTAGGCGAGCCTCTTCTCCCTCCACCGGTACGCCGGGGGAG
>DAIRGS010000227.1:0-11862 GCA_036794395.1 Tepidisphaeraceae bacterium
CGGCTGCCCCTCGCCATCATAACGTCGTTTGCCAAGAAAGACGGCCACACCCGGCCAGTGACATGGATAGTCCGGCTCTTGCAGGTTCGAAACTCACATCCAGAAAAGCAGCGAGTCGAATGCCCTGAGTTCCCCCCAGCTCAATGCTCAATAACTCGCGAGAATAAGCAGCTATTTGGCTCCTTGCTTCGGTCCCGTCGTTTTGTTGGGCGGCACACCCACCGCGCCATTTCACGCGTCGCCGTACGTGTTGGCGTAGGACCGCGCCCCCCGTTTACTGAAAACTCTCGCACACACGAATTCAAATCATTTTTTCCTCTTGCTATTTCGGATTTTTTTAAGAGCCGAGCCTTTGTGCATCGCAAGGTGGTCGGTTTTGTTGCTTTTGATCAGGTATTGAGGCTCCTCCTTCGACGCATGCACCGTGTATCCCTTGAATGGCATTTCCGAACTGATGCGCTTCTTGATCGTGCCGCGAACACGCCCGGCCTCGGAATTCCATTCCACCTGATCTCCCACTTTGAAATCGTGTATCATCGGGTTGGCCTCATGTAATGGTAGATCGGGAATGATCGCAGGGCCCTGGTATGAAAGTTTCCCGTCAACCATCCTGGCCGCGGACGTATACGGGTGTTCCTGGACCTTATGGAGACCCAGGATGTGCAAAACCACGTGCCCTTTCGCCTTGAGCTGGTCGGCGATCATGGAGCGATGACAACGCCACCACAGAACTTCAGAGCACATGATAGCGGTGCGGCCATCGCAAGCTATTCTCAAAAGGCGATCGAGGCCGTCGCGGAACGGAAGGGTTTCCATGTAGTCCGCGTATCCGCGGAAGGAGGCGTTGCGCCAGAGGTTGTTATGCGAGTCGGGTTTGGCTGGCCGCCGGCCGCCAAGTTCCACCAAATGTTCGTAGCGAATGCCAACATCGGCTAACGCCTGGGCCAACTCGGGTTTATTGAAGTGAGGAAAACGGCGCGAGCCGGGAAAATGCCGGACATCCACCAGAATCTCGATCTGATGTTCGCGAAGCAGTTCTATGAACTGGGCGATGGTGTGGGTGGAGTGTCCGATCGTCCAGATTGTGGGCGGCGCGGGGGTCATGGCAATGGCGCAGTCGTGACGGCATCAAGGCAAATGGTTAGAAGCATCTGACTCTCCTCCCGTGCCACCACGTCGTGCTCGACCCCGGGGGCCAGCACGAGCAGATGGCCGGCGGGGAGATCATGCGCCTGCCCTTCGGCCATCACCTGTAGTTGACCTTTGATTGTATGGATTGTCACGACCCCTTTCGCGCGATGAGGCGCCAAGCGCGTGAGATGGCCGAAAAGGAACAGCGAAACCGAGAGGGGCCCACGTTTATATAACGTCTCCTGGCGGTGTCCGGCTTGGCCGGCATGGAGTTCCTGTTTGAGCCGCGTCGCCACCGCGTCCAGGTCGAACGCATGCTGCGGTGCCGCGAACCGTGGTTCGGGATGCGGTCGTAACCGCCCGGTTTTTTCATCTTCCATGGTTTGAAATTTCCATTAAATGTCAGCCATCGAGTCGAAGAATTCGTTGTCTTCCGCGTAGCCGCCCTCGCCCTTGTAGACGTGTTTCACGTCTCTGGCGAACTCAATCGCCTCGATCCACTTGACCATTTTGAACCCAAGCTGCGTTTCGGCCCGTAACCGCAATGGGGCGCCATGCACTTCGTTGAGCGGCTGATCGTTCATTTGGTAGGCGAGCAGGGCCTGCGGGTGGCGCATGTTCTGGATCGAATGGCTATCGTAATACTGTCCACCGCCGGTGCCTTCGCTGAACGAATAAAACAGAACTGTCCGTGCTTCGGGCAGAGGACGCACCAACTTCATCAACTCGATCATTTGCAAGCCGCCCCACTGGGCGATGCCCGACCATCCCTGGATGCAATGGTGAAGTGTGATCTGCGTTTTCTCGCCCATTGCCTTAATTTCGTCCAGAGACAGCTCGACGGGCTTTTCAACCAGCCCGTAGATCCTCAGCCGGTAGTTCTTGTAGCCATCGGCGGCAAGCGCCTTCCATTTCTCGGAGGTAGGCATTCGCCCATTCGGCCAGAAAAAGGGCGAGATATCGGCCGGGGCATATTCAGCTCGCGGCGCGTGGCCGCTGAGCAGGACGCGAATCAGCGGATTCACCAGCGCATTGCCCACGCGCTGCACGGCTCGCGGGAACAGCCACGTTGCCCAGTTGGCCATGATATTCAGCAGAAGAAGGATGACCAGCCCGGCGATCCCGATGTACATCCCAAACCGCAAGCCGGTGTTTGTGCCGATCACGATGTGATTCATGTTGCGGGCGAAACCGGTCAAGAGCACCATGGCTACGTGTGCGATGACGAATGCGACGTATGCGCACAGCAACAGGAAGTGAATGGAGCGGCCGACCTGCCGATTGCCGGGCAAACTGCGGTACCAGCTGAACCGATTGACCAGCGCCGGCGACATCGCCGGGCCGGTAAGGATCGAAAGCGGCGCCAGGACGAAAATCACCCCGAAATAGCTCAATTGCTGAAGCGCGTTGTATTGGAAGAAACCGTTGGGCTCCGGCGGCAGGTGGAACGTGACGTAATGGACAAACACCGCCCAAGCCTCGGGGAAGATGCGCCACGAAGTAGGCACGATTCTCCGCCAGTGAGTCGTGGCGAACAAAAGAGTGATGTAGATTGCGCCGTTAACCACCCAGAAAAGCGCACTGACAAAGTGCCAGTGCCGGGCCAACCCCAGTGTGTGGCGGCCGCCGGGAAGCCCGATCCAAGGCGTCAAATACCGCGCGTCGTCCTTTGCGGTATAGAGCCGGTCCAGCGGCACTTGTACTGGCGTAAAACGAATCCATTCGGTCCCGGGGGTGCAATGAACGTTCCAATAGAGACGCGGGTGATCCATCAGAATCTGAACGCCGCTGCGAACCAGCAACACCATGAACAGAAGATTCACATAGTGGGTCATGCGAATCCATGCGGCAAAACCGTAGGGCTGCGTCGCTGACTCCGGGGTGAAATGTGTGCTCGCGGGAATCATCGGTAGACCGAATAGTGCCCATTGCGCGTAAGCCGCGATTAACAGCGCTGCGAAAACCGTCATTAACGGCAGCGATGTTGTGAACCGGATGCGGATCGGAATGAGCATCCCGCATTGCTTGCCGGATGTCGGCGAAACGGATCGTTCATCTGCATTTGGCGCATGGACCGGAAACATGAGTAACCGTCTTCCTGAGCTTCTTGTGGGCAGACCCTCGCGTGGCCCTAATCCTTGTTCCGCCAGCTACGAAAATTCGACCCGTTTTTGAGCCATTCCCTTCGCCGTCAACCAACCTCTAAACGGTGACGACGTGGAACTCCAAGTAATTCTCATTGGCGGCATCTGCCGGTGTTCCTGCTGACCTGTCGAATCGCCACCGAAAATTCAAATCTCATCAGTAGTCGCATATTCGGGCGGATTGGGTAAGGTGAAAACCGGCTCGGCAGGATTTGAGCTTGATGTGGCGAAGAAGGGCCAACCCGGTGGCGACAACGCATAGAGCCTTCATTGTGTAAACTGGAACCACCATGCGTCACACCTGCTGCCACATTCCAATTGTCGGTCTCCTCTTCATGTTTGCGCTGCCCCCGCTCCCGGCTCGGGCACAAGGCCCCGTGCCAACGCGCGAGGCGGCTGCGCGCATGACCGTGCCGGACGGTTTTTCCGCGACTCTTTTTGCGGGTGATCCGGATATCGTTCAGCCTATCGCTTTCACATTCGATGATCGGGGCCGGTTGTGGGTTGCGGAATGCATCAGCTATCCACAGTGGGATCAGAGCGGCTCACTCAGTGGCCACGATCGCATCGTCATTCTGGAAGACACCACCGGCAGCGGGCGTTTCGATAAAAAGACTGTCTTTGCGGACAACCTGGCGAATCTCACGGGGCTGGAGATCGGCTTTGGTGGGGTTTTCGTTTGCTCGTCGCCGCATCTTCTGTTCATTCCGGTGAAGGACCTGAACGCCGACGCGCCCAAGCCTGCCGGGCCGCCACAAGTGCTGCTGGATGGGTGGAACATCAAGGAAGCTCAACACAATATTTTCAATCGACTGACGTGGGGGCCGGATGGCTGGCTCTGGGGCCTGAACGGCATTCAGTCGCGATCGCTTGTGGGTGCGCCGGCAGCACCCAATTCCCAACGAACCTATATCGATTGCGGCGTGTGGCGATTTCATCCGCAGACGCACGCGTTCGAAGTCGTCGCCCACGGAACGACCAACCCGTGGGGTCTGGACTTCGACGACTATGGCCAGGCGTTTATCCCCAACTGCGTCATCAATCATCTCTGGCACATTGTCCCCGGCGGTCACTACCAACGCATGAGCGACCACGGCCCCGATGATTTCCCATATGTCTATACACCCATGGGTCCCTGCGCCGATCATTTCCATTTCCTTGGCAAGTGGACGGACGTTCGCGTCGGCCCCAATAAAAACCTGGACGTCGGTGGTGGCCACGCCCATGTCGGAGCCATGGTTTACCTCGGCGATAACTGGCCGGACGCGTACCGCAATTCGATCTTCATGTGCAATTTGCATGGTCATCGCGTCAATCGGGACGTGCTTGTGCAGAACGGATCGGGCTATGTCGGACACCATGCCGCCGATTTCCTGCTGGCCAACGATGAGTGGTTTCGTGGGCTGAACGTAGCCTACGGGCCGGATGGCGGGGTCTATATTTCGGATTGGTCCGATACCGGCGAATGCCATAATCTCATTGAGGTTGATCGCACGAACGGGCGGATCTTCAAGATCACCTATGGAAAGCCGACGCCGGTGAAGGCGAACCTTGCCAGCCTTTCGGACTTGGAACTTGTGCATCTTCAATTGCACAAGAATGATTGGTTTGTCCGACATAGCCGCCGTCTTCTTCAGGAGCGATTTGTCGCCGGTAAGCTCGACCCCGCAGCCCGCCCAGCTCTGGCGGCAATTCTCCATGACAACCCTGACGTGACGCGTAAGCTTCGAGCCGTGTGGGCGCTGCATGGTACCGGCGGGTTGGAGCTGGGGCAGAAGGTGGAACTGCTTGGCGGTTCCGAAGAATACTTGCGGAACTGGGGCGTGCGTCTGTCACTTGAAAAAGGTGAGCCCGAACCGGCATTGCTTGGCACGATGGCAAAACTTGCTGATGCGGATCCTTCTCCGGTCGTGCGCGTGGCCCTGGCGTCGGGCCTACAGCGGCTGCCGATCGAAAAGCGCGCGCCGATCATTGCCGGGTTAATCCGGCATTCAGAGGACGCAACCGATGCCAATCTGCCTTTGATGGTCTGGTACGGGATTGCCCCGACGGTTGGCAATAATGCAAAGCGCGCGGCAGAACTCATCACAGCCGCCAAGATTCCCCTGGTGAGAAAATACATCGCGCGAATTGTGGCAAGCTCCGAAGATCCTGATGTGCGTCCGATCGTCGAATTGCTCTCAGCGGCCACCACGAATGCCGATGCCAGGAATCTTGACATATTGCAGGGACTGCACGAAGGGTTCCAAGGCCGCCGGCATGTTGCAATGCCGCCCCAGTGGCCGGGGGCCTATGCAACGCTTTCGAAAGGCAAAGACCAGGCGGTGCAAAGTGCGGCAGCCGAGCTGGGGGTTGTCTTTGGAGACGAAGCCGCACTGGCCTATTTGCGTACAACCGCCTCCGACTCCACGCGACCGCAGCTTGCAAGGGAATCCGCACTTCGCGCTCTGGTCGATGCCCGCGATGCTCAGTCTGTGCCTCTTCTGAAAAGTCTTGTGAACGAGCCTGCACTGCGCGGCGTTTCGATCAAATTGCTCGCCGACTCCAATGACCCTGCGACAGCGCAGGTACTTCTTCGAAGCTATAGATCGTTAACTGATGAGCAGAAACACGACGCGGTGGCAGCGCTGGCGTCGCGGTCTTCCTCGGCGATGGCGTTGCTGGCCGCGATTGGATCGGGAGCCGTGCCCGGCACGGATTTGTCATCGTATAACCTCAGGCAGTTGGATGGCCTCAAAGACGCCGCCGTCAACCGTAAACTGCTGGAGGTGTGGGGTACGCACCGGGCCACCGACCGCACAAAAACACAAATCATCGCATCGCTGAAGGCGGGCCTGACGGCGCCATCCCAACAGCCGGGCAACCCCTCATATGGACGCGCCCTCTTTGCCAAAAGCTGCGCGACTTGCCATACCCTTTTCGATGCTGGTGGAAATGTGGGACCCAATCTGACCGGCGCACAGCGATCGAGCATCGATTATCTGCTCGTGAACATCGTGGACCCCAGCGCCATCGTCGCCAGGGAGTATTTGATGACGACGGTGCGGACAAAAGATGGCCGTCTGGTCGACGGGATCGTCGTGGACTCCAACATCAACGCCGTCACGCTGCGCACGCCAACTGGCGATGCGCGCATTCCACGCAACGAGATCGACGCACTGAAGACCTCCAATCTCTCGATGATGCCAGAAGGCCTACTCGAGGCGTTGAAGCCGAGCGAAGTTCGCGACCTTTTCGCCTATCTGCAAAGCCAGACCCAGGTTTCGCTACTAGTCGAGCATTAAGCCGGATCAGCGGCATTCCGTGCAATTACGAAACCCACGACACTTTCACTCATTCGTCACGAGGAACAACACGCTGATTCGATGGCGACGCGACATGTTTCAATCGCCTGTTGAATTTCGGATACAAAGCCGGGTTGAGGAACTGCTTTACATGGCCAAACGCGCCGATGCCCGGCCACACCTTGCGCATCGCCTCAATGTCCAGGGGATCGAACGTGCGGATCGAATCGACGTCGAAGTGGAGCGCGCCGCTGTAGCCGCGGATCGGTCGATCAAATTTCTCATCGCTACGGAATACCGCGCTGGCAATGACGCGAGCCTGAAATTGAAACAACACAACCGTGCCCGGCACGGCGCTCAGCCCCGCTGACGGATATCGGTATCGCCCCTTCAGCGCGGGCAGGGCGCGGAGAAAACACTCCTTCTGCACTTGCTCGATGCTTCGGCCGCGAAAACCCTCGGCCTTGTCGCTCATCGGCAGAATTCGAATCGTGGGAACTTCATGTCGCATAATCAGCCGCGATCATACCAGGCGACCTGAACCGTCTGCCGGTAAACGGCGAAAATGGGCGAGAAATCGAGGGCGGCGTGTAGGTCGTTGCGAGTTCCGGATACACTACTCAAAGAGCCCTCCGGCCCGCGTGAAACCTGAATCGAAGATTGCTACGGTGGTACGTGTTGAGCGACACAGATCAGAAGCAGCCGCCGCTGCCCTCTCTAAACGAGTTGGGGTTGGATCTTCTGCGCATCAGCAGGTTGCAGCGTGCGAGGACGTTATTGATTCCGTTCGCATGCTTGGCAGCCTATGTGTTTTTCGCTTCGATGCGCCTGTGGCCGCCGGCGGTACTGACCTTGATTTATCTGAGCTTCGCGACCTACGGGTCGATCTCCCATGATCTCGTGCATCGCACGCTGGGCCTGCCCCGGAGATGGAACGAAATCTTCCTTACCGTCATCGAACTGCTGGCCTTTCGATCCGGCCATGCTTATCGATTAGCCCACCTCCATCACCACGCCCGTTTCCCGCATGAGGATGATATAGAGGGTGCGGCAGCGAAGATGTCGTTCCCGCGCACGCTTCTTGAAGGAATTATCTTTCAGCCTCACATTATGTTCTGGGCCGCTGTGCATCACAGACGGTCGCACCCGATCGTGCTTTTCGAAATCGCGATGGTTCTTGGCCTTCTCACGCTGTGCTTCGCGGCCATACCCCTCACCCCGATCTACGCGGTGTACGCCGTTCTGATGATCATGGGCAGCTGGATCATTCCGCTGGTTACATCCTACCTCCCGCACAATCCCGCGGGTCAGACAATGCTTTCCCAGACCCGGCTTTTCCGCGGTAGAGTCGCATCGATTATTGCGATGGAGCACCTCTATCACCTGGAACATCACCTGTATCCAAGAGTCCCGCACCACAACTGGCCAAAACTGGCGCGGCGGCTCGACCCTTACTTCAAGTCAGCGGGCATCGAACCGATCGTATTAGGATTCTAAAGCTGGGACTGGGGATGCTGCGGGGGAGTGCATCGCGTCGCGCCGTATTGGGCTTACTCCAAGCATCCTGCTGTGGAACGATCGCACACCCCCTTACAATGCCGGCATGTGCAACGTGCGTGGAGACGAACGCGGTCTGTTCGAGGCACTCGTTGGGGATGGCCGGCCGCTGCTGGCGTTTACCGGCTTGGCGTTGATCTTGTCAGGGGGGTTCGCGCTTTTTCAGTCGATGAGCGGACAGTTTCTCCCCCACGATGTTCAGTTTCTGGGGATGACATCAGAGGACCTGTGCCGCCTGAATCAGTGCCGGATCGTGCATTTCATGTTTCACGATCGCGTGAGTTTCGGCGGGGCAATCATTGCCGTCGGGTCGCTCTACCTGTGGATGGCGGAGTTCCCGCTCAAGCAGGGGGAGGCGTGGGCCTGGTGGCTGTTCGTCGTGAGCGGCACGATCGGATTCGGCAGTTTTCTCGCCTATCTCGGCTACCACTACCTGGACACCTGGCACGGGGTGGCGACGCTGCTTTTGTTACCATGTTTCATGTTCGGCTTGTATCGATCGAGGCGGATTATTCACAGTCCCGCGGGTCTGGCCAGCCTGCTGCGCCCGGGCGTACGGGTGCCATGGGCGTCACGGCTCGGCGCGGGCCGGGCCTGCCTGCTGGCAACCGCCTGCGCCCTGATTGCCGGCGGTTTTGCGATCATGGTGATCGGCAGCACCACCGTCTTCGTGCCGCAAGATCTCCAGTACATGGGTCTGAACGCAAACGAACTGAACGCAATCAACCCGCGCCTCATCGCGCTGATCGCCCATGACCGCGCGGGGTTTGGCGGCGGGCTGTGCTGCACGGGGATTACGGTTTTGTTCTGCGTCTGGTGCGGAACGCCCAGCCGGAGTTTGTGGCAGGTTTTGGCGGTTGTCGGATTGACCGGGTTTGCGACCGCGATTGGCATTCATCCGATCATCGGCTACGTCAGTGTGAGCCATCTCTTGCCGGCGATTGTCGCGGCGGTGTTGTTTCTTGTAGGTCTAACATTCACGTTCAGGCCCATGAATCGTGCAACCACGCTTTGAACGTGGGCCGTGATGCTGCGCGGAAGATCGATCCGCGCTCGGCTGTTTCAGACCAGAAGATTTTTCGAGCAACAATCCGGGCTATCGGGCGAGAATACGTCTGGGCTTGCAGCGGCAGTTCGCACCGATCCGATTTATTCGACGGCCTTATATAGAATATGTCGAGCCCGATTGTTGAGTTTTATCGCCTGAACGAGCCGGATTCGGAGGGCAGAATGCTCTCCGAATACTGGTCGTGGGATGACCAGACGCTGGAGTTTTGCCACGATTTCATCCAGTGGATGTTTCCACTCGATGAGGCCAGCGGATTCAATCCCGATGCGCCTTTGCTGACCGAAGAAGATTGCGAGGCGTTCGGCCGGGACTCGCTACTTCAGAATTCTGTCCGGCGATCGCTAAAGCGGTTCATGGCTTTTCTCGGGCTGGAGATTGGGTCCGACGGCGTAGTAGGGCGAAGCGCGAATTTCGATCGGCGAATCACCGTCTGGAACGGCATGAATCATAACTGGCTTCGGATCACCCGTTTGCTCAAAAGCCTTCGCCTGCTCGGGATGGAGAACGAAGCCAGAGAAGTCTGGAAGTGTTTGAAGATGCTTCACAACGAAGACGGCTATATTTCCGACGATTCGTTCGCCTATTGGATGGATGCCGCGTCGGGACTTGAATAACCGCCTCGTACTGCTCGCGCGTCAATTTTAGTCATCATGATTCTCGCCCTTTAAGAACAGGTTGAACAAACAATGGCACAGTTATATCGAAAAGGTACACGCGGTATGGAGGTTGGCAGAATCCAGGCAGCGTTGAACGCTTACGGCGCCAAGCCCCCGTTGAACGTTGATGGAGACTTTGGTTCCAGTACCGAAAAAGCGGTGCGAAACTTTCAAAGTGCCAATGGGTTGCTTCCGCCAGACGGAATCGTCGGACCCATCACGCGCGGATTTCTGTATCCATTCAAGACGCTGACGGTCACGGGTGTCATGCAGCGCGGGCCGAACAATCCATTCCGGTTGCGAATGCCCACGTCCTCGTCGTCATCTTCATCGCCATCACCGTCGCCAAGCATATCGACGCCGACGCCTACTCCAACTTCCACGTCGAGCTCCTCGCGTTCCTCTCAACCTCTCAAATTGACGCCGCCCAGCGTCGGCGGGGGCGGTCAATGGGTTCAACAGGTTCAGGCCGGCGGCCAGGTTGCGTTCAAGCCGTGGGTCAATACCGGATCGCCGCAATCAACCGTGTGGTCGGGTCTGGTGACGATGCAATTCACTTATCAAACCAGGCCGGAAGGAAGGCATTTCGAATTCTCGCCGCTTCTCCAGTTGGCGATCAATTCGCAGTCAAAACCGAGCGATCCGCTGTTTACCTTTTCTGGAGGTGGACAGGTCACCTGGGCGGACATCTACGCCAAAGGAAGCTGGCACATCCTGTCCCCGTTTGTTCAGGTGATGGGACTGGCGCAGCTAAATGACGGCAAATTGCAGCTTGGAGTGCAGGGATCGATCGGAAATCAGATCACTTTCGAAGCTAAGAAAGATCGCTTTTTGATCTTCGCGCAAGGCGCTATTGCCGGCACCTATACCAACGACGGCAATTTCACGCTCGGCCCGCAGATCAGCCTCGGGTTAATCGGTCAATTCTGATTTGCCACGCGTGATATTCATGGCTTGCCACGGAGGCACATCCTCAGACGCCTGGATCTCATCGTGCCCTTCGTGACTGCTCCGTGGTGAATAATCCAGTTTAGAAAGTTAGACTTTTTGTCTCCTTATCCTTCAGCGAAACCGGAACCACCTTGCCTCCATACATCACGTGGCATTCGCTGCCGCCCTTGCTGTGAAGGGTGGCGGCGGTGAGCTTTCCGTTGTCCCACTTCAGATCCACTTCAAACCCGCCGCGGGCACGTAAGCCCGTCACGCTGCCGGTCGGCCATGCCTTGGGCAGGGCCGGGAGGAGTTGAAGATCGAAGACCCCATTGTCTTCGTGAAGTTGGCTCTGAAGCAGCATCTCGGCGATCGCCGCCGTCCCGCCAAAATTCCCATCGATCTGAAACGGCGGGCAGTAGTCGAAAAGGTTGGAACCCGTCATTTGAGTGAGCAGGTTTCGCAGGACTTTGTAGGCGTGGTCGCCATCCTGGAGCCGGGCCCACATATTGGTTTTCCACGCCAGGCCCCAGCCCGTTCCCTCATCTCCGCGAGTTGCCAGGACTTTTCGTGCCGCTTCCAGAAGCTCAGGCGTTGCGGTGGTGATCATGTGGCCCGGGAACAGGCCGTACAGATGCGACGTATGCCGGTGGTGTGGCTCGGTTTCCTTGTAGTCTTCAATCCATTCGAGAATGCGCCCGGTCTTGGGGCTGATGCGAATTGGCGCAAGACGCGCCAGGGCCGATTCACATTCTTTACGGAACTCCGGATCGATATCCAGCGTCTTGCTGGCCTCAATGCAGTTGGTCAGCAGATCGTGAATGATCATGAGATCCATCGTCGCGCCGTAGGTAAACTCGGCGCGCTTGCCGTTCGGCAGGATGAAGGAGTTTTCAGGTGAGTACGAGGGGTTGGTAACGAGCTTGCCCTCGACCGGCGTTCCAGCCGGTGCGACGACCAGAAAATCCAGGATGAACCGCGCAGCGCCCTTCATGAGCGGCCAGGCTTTGTCGGCCAGGAATTTCTTGTCACCCGTAAACAGATAGTGCTCGTACGGCTCTCGAACGATCCACGCCGCACCCACCGGCCAG
>DAIRGS010000495.1:0-2494 GCA_036794395.1 Tepidisphaeraceae bacterium
GTTCCGAGACTGCATCGTGATCCAGCGTTGAACGGTATTGGGTTTCCAACCCGTGCTTGGCAGAGCCGCGGGTCCAGCGACGGGTGGTATGTGGGAAAGCCAACGTGCCGAATCGGGCATTCAATCGCCCGGCTTGCCGGGCCCATCGCGCATGATTCCACTCAACGCGTTCTCAAGCATATCCCCGCGCGCCAATCCCACCCTCAGCGACTCCGGGATTTTTGACTCCCCCCAATACGCGCCCGCAAGTTGTCCACAAATCGCGCCGGTCGTATCCGCGTCGTCTCCCAGATTGACCGCCCGCAAAACCGCGTCTTCAAAACTCTCGGCTTTGTGAAAAGCCCACAGGGCCGCCTCCAGACTTCTCACCACCCATCCCGATCCTTGAATCTCGGGAGGTTCCTTATGCTTAAAACTTCCTTGAGCCACCTCGCGAATCAAGGGTTGCACAGGCTTGGCCAAATCCATTCGACGCAACGGCTCCCAATCGGGCGACAGGACCACTTGACGATCTTCACCGTTCATCAAAGCCGCCAGCACGACGGCCAAATACCGGCACGCCGACAAGCATTGCTGGCTGGCATGCGTCGGCAGACTCGATTCTTCCGCGAGTCTCGAAAGCTCCTCCAAACCCGTCGGATATAGATGGGCATAGCGGATCGGAACCGGCGCCAATCGCATGATCGAGCCATTACCGCTGGCCATCTCCGACCGGCTTCCCGAAATACGCGCGTCCTTGATCACCAGATAATTGGTCAGGGCTTTGTGGGTCGCCATGCCAATATCGAAGCACTTGCCGTTGACCGAATACTTGCCGGTGCGCATCCACTGGACGTAGCGATCCGCCTGGTCATTCAAATTCCAACCGCCAGCCGCGATGCTGTCGGCCAGGGCCAACGCCATACTCGTGTCATCCGTCCATTGCCCCGCCTCAAGCCCATGCGGCCCACCGTCCCGGTATGTCGTCACGGGGAGAAAGGCGCCAGGAGATTCAAACTCGACGGCCGCCCCCAACGCATCCCCCACCGCCAGCCCGATCAACGTCCCTCGGCGACGATCAACGAATTCGCTCATCGTCATGGCTTCGTGCTCGTTCGATCAGCCCTCAAGCTCGCGACGCGTTTCGCCTCTCAAACATCATAAATGACCGTGCGCGATTCAGCGCCATCGCATTTAAGTGGCACGGGTTTCTAACCCGTGTTTGGCGGAGCCGCGGGTACAGCGACGGGTGGTATGTGGGAAAACCAACGTGCCGAATCGGGCATTTTCTTCCGAACAGTCAGAAGGTCGCCCGGATGTCGAAACTTGGTTTTCCCACATCTGACCCGGCACCGATGGTCATCCCCCTCGATCATGGCTTACAAAGCCATGTCACGAAAAGGCGCGAAATCGCGCACGGTCATTTATGAATCGCATCCTCCCCCTCTGCTACCGCATTCGTGGCCGCCCAATCATCGTCCTTGCCGCGAAATGCAGTCATGTCTCCACCAACACGCGAACCCCCCCATGATGAGGCTCCTTCGGTTCACGAATAACAATCCACACATCCCGATCCAGCGAGGTGATGAACCGAAGCAGGCGATCGGTCGAAAATGCTTCGAGCCGCCCCCGCATCAACGCCGAGATCTTGGGCTGGTCGATGCCCAGCTTCTTGGCCGCTTGCACTTGCGTCAGCTTCTTATCGGCGATCAGCGCGCATATCTCATGCGCCAATCGAGCCTTCGATAACCGCTCCTCCGCGTCCGGCAAACCCATATCAGCAAACACGTTTCCGCTGCTTGGGATAACTTTCAATTTTGCAGCCTTCGCTTTGCGGCTCGCCGCCTCATTATTTTTCTTGATTGTTTTCACGAATCCACTCCTCGTAGACGCCAGTCCGTCCTATCCACCCGACTTCGGCTCAAACATCATATGAATCGCATGCTCCCCCCGCGCATAGTAATCGCACAAAATCCCAACCTGCCGAAACCCAAATCGTTCGTAGATCCGAATCGCCCCTCGATTCCCCTGCGCCACCTCCAGATAGATCCGCCTCGATCCCCTCTTTTCAAGCGCCCGAACGACAGCCTCAAACAACCTCCCCCCAATCCCTTCCCCCCGGAATGCGGAATTCACCACCAGACTGTAAACCCGGCCCGTCACCCCGCCCCGATGCTTACGAATCAACCCGATCCCGTCACCCACAACGATCCCATCCCGCTCGGCCACCAGAAAAACCGCTCCCTCATTCCGCAGGTGATACCGCAACTGCCGGGCACTGAGCGCATACCGCGAAAAGTTGGTGCGCTCCAACTCGAACGCGACCGTCAAGTCCCGCTCCTGTGCAACACGAATGGAAATCTTATTAATCACAACCGACACCAGTGCCGTGATCTCGCCCGGCAAAGACTCAGAATTAAACACGAAGGCACGAAGACACGAAGAAATGCAAATGCAGGAGAATTAACGTCGAGTAGAGAAGAGGCGCAGTCATGTTTAGACCAATGACTTCCAG